>JANXEL010000091.1 GCA_025058535.1 Ignisphaera sp.
ATCCTCAGCATGCTCGGGCGTTATCTTCATTTCGACAATTCCACCCTCTTCGTGTTTCAGAGCCCCCATGGGTACAAATAACATTGGGACTATAATACTTCTATACCTTTTCAGTCTATCTAACAATTCGATGGTTTTCACTACATCCTCTGGTTCCTCATTTGGAAAGCCTAGAATAAAGGTTGCTGCTGGTATTATTCTGTGATCATGCATTATAGCAAATGCCTCCTCAACTACTTCAGGCCACTCTTCAGATTTGAATGGAAGAGCCTTTGCTGGCATGACAATCTTTGCTAATCTAGGTGAGCCTGTTTCTATTCCTACTTCAACACCTAGATAGTTCTGCTTTAGTTTAGAGTAAATGATTTCTGTAAGAGATGAAATGAGCTTATGCTTCTTCTGAGCAACAACTAGCGAAGCTAAAGATGCATGTGCCCACGCTATACTCTCAACCTTGTTTACAACCATTTGGTGGAGCTTTAATACGGGTTCTGGATTCGGCTCGATTCCGTAAGATCCGTAGAGTAACACGTCCTCGCTATGAAGTATCGCACCTTTTATTGAATTTGAAACATTTATGTTAATCTCCTCTAATATCCTCTCAATCGGTATATGCCTTAAAGGACGTAATGTGACACTGCAAAACATACATCCCCTAGGACACCCCCTCGTGATCTCCACGAGTCCATTTACGCTAGCCCCCTTTATAGTAGGTATCTTATCTATGCCGGGCGACTCTCTAGCCCCTACCGATATGTATCTCGGGATGGGCTCATCATTGAGGAGCTTCGATGTTATGTCAACGATTAGCTCGTCAGCTTCACCTTCAATAATTGTACTGATTCCCCATTTTTCAACGAGCTCCGGCTCCCATAACCACTGCCATGCTGCAGGACCTCCAGCAACTATTTTGACACCACGTCTCCTTATAGCATTGACAGCCTCGCTCTCCATTAATTTAAAGAAGCTCCTTCTATTAACAGGTTCTCTGCCCGTTAACAACCACCATTCTGAGCTCGGGGGGCCATAGGCAAAAAAATCGTGGTGCCCTATCATTAGAACTTTAACTCTATCCTTGTATCTACTGAGGTGGTCTGGGTCTATTATATATGCATTGTATCCTGCATCTTGCAGCGCAGCCTCTATTTTTCGTAGCCCATACGGTGCCTCTATGGGTCTTCCAAACTCATCTACGTGAGGTTTTGGACAGCATATCTCCATCCACATCCATTCAGGAAGTCCAATGGCTGGTCCTGTCGCCATGAAACCAAAGAACTCTCTACCACGATGGTTGGTTATCATCGTTCTGTCAGAGGTTATAGCTATGTCGACGTTAATTGTTTTTACCATATAAATTAACCCTTAATTCTGTTTCGAAGTAGATACTTTGAATATATATACCTAGTCTTCATTAAGAAATGTATCGAGATAAGGACTACTCAACATAACAAATTGTTGTGGTGACAATATGTGAATTTTAAGAGACTTAGAATAATGGCTGCTGTAAACGTATGGGGTGAAGTTTTACGATCCAACATTTTTAAGAGAGAAGACGTGATCAGTATTATAAAGAGTGTGTATGAAGGTATGAATGTCGAACCTATAAGAGGTGTTAGCAGCCCACCTGATATCTTTGACAAGGAGATGATAACGATCTATATAATTGGAAAGTGGGGACTGGGGTTAGATAGAGAGATTCCTATAGAAATCATTAGCTCGGTATTCAATAAAGAGATCCTTATTGAAAAGCTGTACAACAATGTCCTACAAAGTAGTAATAGAGATGAGATGTGCAAAAGTATCGATGAGGTGTGCAAAAGTATCGATGAAACTTTTGTGGCTCGGGTACTGAGGTTTGCGTTCACGCTATACTACTTCGGTTATACGGATTATACGAATATAATTAGCTTCATTAAAAAGCTTTATACATTACTTCCAGAGTTTCAAGAAACAATAAGACGATTTGTAAAATTCGTAATTGCATATGAAGTAGGGGCTAGAATATCCTCAGGTAAAATAAGGAACGATATTGAATTGAATATGGCTAAAAATATAATAGCCTTAGATATCGGTATACCCAAGACCCTACCATCGACAAACTACATTATTGAGGTCTCTAAACACTTCTTTACGATCCAAGAAAATATACTAAAGAGCTTAAAAACCAGTGCAACTGGTAAAGAAATCCTAAGTGAGTAAAATGATTAAAGTTACCATAGAGAAGGTATACCTAGTCAAGAAAGGAGATAAAAAGATCGTTGTTGAACTCTGCAGATCTAGCGATGGAAAGCTATTTGTAGTCCCTATCTATACCACTAAGCATGTCTATACGTTACCCGATGGCAGTGAAAAAGAATGGGAGTATGGTACGACAAAAGCTGAAGAGGTAGACTTCATGTCCCTACCTCCTAACATAAGGGAGGCACTATCAGCTATTGGACTATGAATTTTCATCTAACATCCTACTAAAACGTGATCCAACTTACTTAAATATAGTATATTAGTTCATTAATCTGTCATAGGCTTAACACTTAATAATACCAGCAATGGCCAGTATCTAGCGGGCTATGACTGTTGACCACTTAAACCGGCTTCATTTTAAATTGGTGAACCACTAAATGAACGACCAATTAGCCAATATCTCTATAGAATTTGTGGAGGGTATAGCCTATGCAAGAGAATATGAGGATGACTATGTTCTTAGTCTTCTATTAGAACCTGTAGCCTCGTGGTTTAGAGAGAAATTCATCACTTTAACAGCACCCCAGAAAATGGTTATTCCCTATATTAAATATGGTTTTAATGTGCTGGTGTCCAGCCCCACTGGCACAGGCAAGACACTGGCAGTTTTTTTACCATTGCTCGATGATCTATTTAGGCTTGGTCTAGAAGGTAAGCTTGAAGACAATATATATGTAGTCTACGTTTCGCCTCTCCGTGCGTTAAATAACGATATGTACAAGAATTTAATCGTACCTCTCAATGAATTAAGCCATAAAATAGAAGAACGGTACCGTACTAATATCGATATTCATGTATCTGTTAGAACTAGTGATACCCTACCTTCTGAAAAATTAAAGATGCTTAGATCACCCCCCCATATACTAATAACAACCCCTGAAAGCCTTGCCTTAGCATTGAACGCCACTAAATTTCGTGAGAAATTAGCCACAGTGAAATGGGTTGTTATAGACGAGGTTCACGAACTAGCTGGCAATAAACGTGGTTCACACTTGATGCTTTCGCTCGAAAGACTCGCCGAGCTAACTAAGTCTGATTTTCAGAGGATAGGTTTAAGTGCTACAATATCCCCTCTAGAAGACGTGGCCAGATTTCTTGCTGGTTATAGAGATGATGGTAGTCCAAGACCTATTGTGATAGCTGATGCGAGATTTTCTAAACCTCTCGACATAAAGGTTCTGTGCCCCATCATGGATCTGGTGTACACACCTACCACTATATTAAATGAATCTATGTATGAAATAGTTTCAAAGCTGGTTCTCCAACACAGAACAACCTTGCTATTCACAAATACGCGAAGCGCCACTGAAAGAGTTGTATATAAATTAAAGAGGCTATTTAGCAATAATGGTATTCTGAACGCCGATGAAATTGAGGCTCATCATAGCAGTCTGAGTAGGGATGTAAGACTTGATGTTGAAGAAAGGCTTAAACAGGGACAGCTCAGAGTCGTTGTATCATCAACTAGTCTTGAGCTCGGTATAGATGTTGGTTACATAGATTTGGTTTTATTATTAAGTAGTCCAAAGAGTGTCACTAGACTCCTACAGCGAATCGGTAGAGCAGGCCATAATGCGTACACGGTAAGCGAAGGTGCTATAATAGTCGTTGATAGAGATGATCTCATCGAATGTACGGTACTTGCTAAGCTTGCAAGAGAGAGAAATATTGATAGAATTAAGATACCCAGAAAACCACTTGACGTTCTGGCACAGCACATCGTTGGAATATCGTTAGAGATGCCTAGAACAATAGACGAGATAGCTAGAATCATAAGAAGAAGTTATCCCTATCGCGATCTAGCAGAGAGGGAGCTCATGAGTGTAATCAACTACCTCTCTGGAAGATACCCTGGCTTAGAAGATTATAATGTGTATGCAAAAATAAAATATGATGAAGCGACGCGAACTATCAGTAAGAGAAGAGGTTCTAGAATGATATACCAGCTAAATGTTGGTACAATACCCGATGAGGCTAAGATTTCTGTGATATCTTACGTGAACGGTAGAAAGCAGTATGTAGGCGATCTTGAAGAAAGTTTTGTTGAAATTTTATCGCCTACCGATATAGTGGTGCTCGGTGGCAAAACATATAGAGTTCTGGCAATACAGCCAACAACCGTTGTTGTGGAACCTGCCGAAGGCGAGCATCCAACAGTCCCAACATGGTTTTCAGAAATGCTGCCCCTAGCATACGATTCTGCCTTGCAAGTTGGCAAGTTTAGAAGAATGATAGCTAGTATGATGCACACCTTACCTAGAGAGACTGTAGTTAATTGGATTGAAAATTCATATAGTATTGAAAGACATGCCGCTGAATACATCTACGATTACATACATCAGCAGATGATATTTACCAAAGGAAGGATTCCGTCAGATACCACTATACTAGTAGAGATATGGTATGATCATGAAAGGAGAACTACAAATATAGTATTTCATACGCTATTTGGTAGAAGAGTCAATGATGTGCTTTCCCGCGTATACGCATATGTTCTTGGATCTACTACTAACGAAAGCGTTAAGATTTCCGTAACAGACAACGGCTTCATGCTAACAATCTCTTCGACTATTGATAGGAAGGAAATAGAGAAGTTACTTAGGAGTGTTAGATCAAATAACATTGAGGAAATAGCCCGTAGAGCCATCAGAAGGACAGAGCTATTCAAAAAGAGGTTTAGGCACTGTGCAGAAAGGTCTTTTATGATGCTCAGGAGGTACAAGGGCGTCGATGTGTCGTTAGCTAGAAGGCAGGTGAATTCTGAAAAGCTTGTGCAGATCGTAGAGCTGCTATCTGATTTTCCTATAATTGAAGAAACATATAGAGAGATACTCGAGGACTTTATGGATTTAACACATGCAAGAGAAGTTGTTGATAAAATTGAACGTGGTGAGATTTCCGTAGATATAATATACAGCCACTATGCTCCGAGCCCATTTGCGCATAGTATTATTGCTTATGGGTATAGCGATGTTGTACTAATGGATGATAAAAGGAGACTTATAGCAAAGCTGCAAGATATGGTCAGAAAGGTTCTAGAGGGTGAGAGTAGCACTACTACAGCTGTAGCCATAGACCACAGTATGCAGCAATGATGAGTACCTAGTCCGCACTGACAGTAGATGATGTTGTCGGCACCCACTGATGCCTATTATCAAAGCATTTTATTGCACCATATGGACACACCTTTATACACACACCACAATTCCTGCATTTAGCATAGTTTATCTTTACATATCCATCCACCCTATCAATGTATATAGCTCCATGTAAGCATAGTTCAACACAAGTGGTACAACAATTACACGCTACGTAATCTATCTTAGGCTTACACGCGATGCTGTTCACCCCACTAATGTCCATCATTTTCAAAGATCCTAGCAAAAAATCAAACTTGTAGAATAGCAATACAGAAAGGTAAGATCCAAAACTATTAGACTATTCAACAGCTTTTCATTGTAAGTCCAGAATTTCTATGTAACCATCTCCTTACTTTATAATTTTCCTTTCCCTTAGTATCTTCTCTACTTCAGTCACTACCTCTGCTGCTTCACGTGCTGAATAAACCTCTATCAGCATTCCCTTACTTCTATAGTATTCTATCACAGGTGAAAAGGTTTGACGGTACGTTTCATACCTTGCCCTGATAACCTCAGGGTCGTCATCCTTTCTCTTAACTAGCACTGAGCCGCACACATCGCATACCCCTGGTTTCTTTGGCGGTTTCCAGGAGATGTTGTATATTGCACCACAGTTAGGACATACAAGTCTTCCTGAAACTCTCTCTATAATTGTTTGGAGGGGTGCCTCAAAAAGGAGCGCTGCATCCAGTGTAGTAATCTTATCTAGCTCTTCAGCCTGCTTAATCGTTCTTGGAAAACCGTCCAGTATAAAGCCTCTTTCACATTCTGGGCTTTTTAGCACCTTCCTGACAATCCCGATAACAATATCGTCAGGGACTAGCAAGCCCTTCTCGACATAGTATTTTACCTTTAGACCAAGTTCCGAGCCTTTAGATATTTCCTCTCTAAAAATGTCTCCAGTAGATAGGTGTGGAATGCCGTACTTTGTTGAAATCATTTTAGCATATGTCCCTTTCCCTACACCGGGGGGACCTATGAAGACTAAGCGCATATCTACTACCATACCTCTTATCTCAGCTACTGATTCTAAAATTTTTCTGCGTTTAATAGGTGATAATGTTTTCAATGAGGGCAGCTGTTAACTGTGTTCCTCGATAACACTTCAAAAATTGAGTGAGCGCCACTGCTTGGATTTCATAATTCTAAGCAGTATTATCAGGCAGTCTCACTCTGAACAGGAAGTAGAGTATATGAATCGTAATACTGTGCCATGGAAATGGTGGGCTAGAACGTCTTCAATCTCTTTTATCTTCTTCAACTACTTTAGGATAGGATGTATGTTTGCTCTATTTGTGCATGCATTCTTTATGAAGAGCTGTATCCGACGAACAAATTTTAAGGAACTTTACACTCTGCAATTAATTCTTTCGACATTTTTAAATCGATCAGTTTTCATCAACACTAGACACTTTATCAAAATTTTAGAACCACGTGTATGTTTTGAAAGTTGTTTAGCTGAGCTTCTAGTGCTTCAGTAATGAATTTTATCATTATTTGAGCTTAACGGGGTAGAATTAGCTGGCATGGATTACGACTACCTAGCTAAATTGCGATCGAAGACTAGACAAAGAATCTGAAATTTTCAGACTCGTAACTGCATCAGAACTACAACAGTTCTCGATTAGAGAATTCAATTGTTTATTATAAGCAGCACATCATTTAGGTTGCGGAAATCTCTACAGGATACCGAATCTAAATCCTGATGAGCAAACACGTAAGTGGAATCAGTAGAAGATTGCGTTTTGTGTGGATGGGAGTTCTAATCAGTGTATAGGATTGCATTATCGAGCTACTCAGAACGTTCGCCCAAACCCTGTAGAAACTATTCAATTCCTATAGATATAAATAATTGTGGTGGGTAGCTACAGAGCTGTGAGTATAGATAAGCTACATTAATGAGTTTCCAGGCCCCAGCATTACTATAAACTTAACCTTAGGCTGTATTATATGCGGTATGTGAATTTATCTGTTGTTGGGAAAAATAGTTGGTTGTAGGCTTAGAAGGGAGTTTTTGAGATGCGTAGAGATTATGTAAGGACTGCTCGGGGGCCTCTGCTAGATCAGCGTTACTAGGTACTAAGCTCTCGAAGCGCAATAACTTTCACCTCATACGTCCCCTCAATGTTCCCTTCAGTCAACACCTCCTCAGGTTTACCTATAGCAAACACTCTACTATCTCTAATCATTACTCCTTTATCTGAGTATCGGTACGCGTAGGTTGGGTCGTGAAGTGCAATTATAGTCATAATTCCTTTCCTGCCCAATTCCCTTAAAACCTTCACACTCCTGCTAAGGTAACCTACAACCTCAATGTATTCCTCCCCCGATAGTCTACCTACTTGTGTTTCTCGATAAAGTATGAGTAACGCTATCACATCAAGTATGGATACCAATATAATGAATGCAGCGCTGAGATGTGTACGCCTTAATCTTCACCACTTGGCTAGAAATACCCACTAGTATTCAATTTTTTCATTTTCGTCTTAGATGCGTAGAATTGGTGTATGGGGGAGTCTGTGCACTTATAGATTTGACAAGTCCTTTCTAACAGCCAATCCACTACATTCCACGATTTTTCCCTGTACACTAGGGAACTAGTATATGTACACTACATAAATTTTTCTGAATATAAATATATATTGTTAGTTGATTCCAGCCACAGCCCTATATAAGATCCACCTAGCGATGAAGCTTGTAAGAAAAGTCTCTAATTAACCACGGTTTTCTTCATACAGATTCTAGACCGCTAATGAATTGACTTTAGTAATGAGCTGGTAAAGGCAGCGGCTTTCCCATAGTTGGCGAATGACGAGACTGCTGGGGGAGACAGTGGGAAGTAACACAACATCTTTCAGATTAAAAAGCCTGGTTGTTTGAATATAAGGATTAATAATTAATAGATGAACTGCAAAATATCAGTTCAACGCATTCATGATCATGAATAGTGAGGTGATGACCCCATAGTAAAAATCTTCTAATATCATTCTATACTTATGTATACATTAAGTTTCTTCACCCACTACTCTGACACTCTTTATAAAGCTCTCCATGTAGCTGATGTTTACTAATTATACAGTAAACCATGTCGGACGAGCGCTGATGGTCTTATTTGTGGCGGGCCCGCGGGGATTTGAACCCCGGACCACTGGCTTAGAAGGCCAGCGCTCTGTCCTGGCTGAGCTACGGGCCCAAGTAGCTATCTATTTGCGTGAGTTTTTAGGTTTTGTGAGTTCTACCTTCTTGACGTATTCCTGAATTGTTCTTTCTATGATTTTTTCTACTTCATCTATATTTGACTCTATAATGCCGGAAACGTGATCCTTTTTCCCTCCGGCCTTAATATTTACATATCTTGCTATCTCAGACACTATGTCCTTTGCATCTATACTCTCTTGAGCTTCTAGGCCAATAGATATCTCCACATATGTTCTATTATCTCGTGGGATAATTGTAAGAATTGCTAACTTAGGTTCTCTTGATGTTGCTCTGACTAAAAGCTCTCTTAGCATTTCTCTATCGTCTATATCTAATCTAAGCAAGCATAGTTTTGCTACCCCTACATTAACGGTTTTATTGGCAATGTGCTGAAGTAGATTGTTTATATACACATCCCTATATAAGTTTAGCATACTCCTTAGATTATTCAACTCTCTGGTAGTTGAATCAATTCTTATATCAACTTCGTTTATGCCGACACCTAATTTACTAGCAACACTCCTCAGCTTCTCTTCGAGACCTTTGATATGATTTGCGAGAGCTGTGGCCACCACGTATTCGAATCTCACTATACCATCTGCAATTTTTTCAACATTCACTATCTTGATTCCACCAACCTCACTAGTGTTCCTAACATGTGTGCCAAAGCAGGCTTCAGCATCCCAGTTGGGTATCTCAACAACTCTTATTATGGGTGTCATTGGCACTCCACCTTGATATAGTGTAAATCCATATGTATTCTCAGCTACATTCCTAGGTAGGTAGTGCACCTTAACATCAATTGCGCTATCAACTATGTTGTTAGCTAATATTTCAATCTTTTCAATTTCTTCATCAGAGGGGAGCTTGTAGTGCGTCACATCCAATCTAGCTTTAAGCTCTGTTTTTTCAGCACCTGCTTGCCAGATGTGTTCTCCAAGAACCTTTCTAAGTGCGCCTAGCAGTATATGTGTGGCGGTATGATGTCTCATCCTTTTGTACCTAACGTTCCAATCAATTTCACCAGCAACCTCAATGTTCTCCGTAATGCCTTCGAATCCCTCCATAACATGCACTATCACATTACCTACCTTCTTAGCGTCTAAAACTTTATAACTCCTAGAGCCGGCTATTAGTATACCTCTATCCCCTATCTGTCCTCCCCCTTCGGGGTAAAACGCAGTTGAATCTAATACAACATACTTGCCATCCAAAACACCTAGTACCTTAGCCTTAAAGGTCCTCTGGTACGGATTTTCGTGGAATATCCTCGTAGTTTCTGGAAATCTAAGGGCCCAGCTAACTACATAATCAGGTAACGCTTCAGCTTCACGCTCCATTTCTCTTACAATCTTTGGCTTACTATGTCTAGAGGCTACTATAGAATAGAAGTTTGGTGGTACCTCTACCAGCACACCATATCGTTTCTTAAGCTCATTAGCAACGATATCTGGGGGAAGTCCATGGGAATCGTACAGATCAACTAGATCTTCAACTGTTGGGCTTTTCTTTGAATACCTACTTGCTATCGTAGAAACTCTCGATAGTGTCTCTCTATACCTATCCTCCTCAAGCTCCACTATCTCCCTTATTCTATCTCTATTCTTTATCATTCTTGGATACATGTCTCCCCAGAAACTCAACTGCTTATCAACGAGCTCAACAAGAGGTACATCACTATTTAGTCTACCCAATCTTCTTAATACTCTTCTAATGACGAGCCTAGCTAAATAGCCTTCACCACTATTTGAAGGAACGATTCCATCAGCAAGCATCATTGATATAGTTTTAGTGTGGTCTACAATTGCATACAAATCGAATGTAGGCCTTATCTGTTCTTCAATCGAGCTCTTCTTCATACCCAAAGCATCACCAATCTCCCCAATAATCTTGTCTATCGTTGATAGTTCCTCGAGTCTTATCCTGCCAGCTCTTCTTGCAAACTCGTGCAGTATTTCTGTATCAGGTTCCAAAATGCCGAGACGTCTGTGAAACTCTCTTACAAGCTCTCCGTAAACTGCGTGAAAAGCTGTAGGAGTTTTTTGTGTGAACCATGCTATCCTTTCAATTCCATAACCAGTATCAACAATTTTAAGGGGCATCTCAACGTAATTAGAACCATTGACCCTGTACATCATAAATACTAGGGTAGCTAATTCAATACCACCTATAGCTACCTCAAAACATGGCCCAGCATTACCTCCACCCTCCCACCACGATTCTTTAAATACTATCTCTTCCTCTGGAACTCCTATTTCATCAACAAAGAACTGTCTTGCATATTCAACTGTTTCATCAGTCCAATACACTTGCTTGTCTACATAGTTAAATGCATGATGACCTCCCATTATAAAGTTTGTTAAATGTCTACCTATGGTTAGTCCCACAGAGTCTATGTCTTCCAGCCGTATACATGGTTGCGCTATTACCAATGGGTTAGCCGGTGGAGGAACAAGCCCTGATGTCACGTGCGGCTGAAACGCTACAATGCTCGCTATTGTAAGGTATAAATCTTCTCTCCATCTAGCCACAACAGGTCTTGGTTCTATGATCTCGTGGCCATATCTATTGAAAAAATTCAGAAATACATCTATAGCATCTCTATAGCTCAGCGATCTCTTAACTGGTATACTGAAAAACGTATAGTCGCTACAGGGAGCATCTCCGCACTCTTCTCTAGCCTTGACGCTCCAGAAGTACGATCCACACTTCCTACATCTATCCCTCGAGTATTTTCCCCTAAACGATTTGACTCTGTATATTGACTCATCAATTATCTTGCTCATTACAATACCTTCGATAGATTGATTCTATGAAAAATGCATTGTTTTTGCGCCTATAGCGGTTCTCGAACATTTAACCAAATAGTGATGCTAGACCTTCAGCCAGCTGCTCTTCGGAAACTCCTTCTTTCTTCTCCTCTCCTTCCTCTTTCTTAGTCTCAGGAGCCTGCTGTGGCTGTGATTGAGCTGGCGCAGCTACCGTTGTTGGAGTTGCTGGCACTGCAAATGAAGATTTTAGTATTTCATCTATGTTTAGTTCCTTCACAGCTGCTACAAGAGCTTTTAGTCTAATTTCATCCACAGCTATACCTGCCGCTTCAAGTATCTTCCTTATACTGCCCTCAGATACGTCCTTCTTCGCTGAGTGTAACAACAATACTGCATATATATACTCCATATTTTCCAACACCCCACTAGATTAGAGCTCATAGACCAGATATATGAGCCACTCTTATAAATTTAGCTACTTTCTAATTCTCCTAGGAAGTATATAACCTTATATAGTGTTTTGATAGAATCCCCAATAACTTACAGTACCAATACTACTTGAGTCCTCCGTCTTGCTAAGTAGAATTCCGTTCCCAGGATTGAAGTTGTTCGAAATGAAATAGATGTGCGCATTACTTACTAAAAAGATTGATGTCTGATTTTACTGAGGATAGTAACAAAGCTGCTGCCTTCTATGATTAATAATAACTGAATGCTGTTTTCCGCCCTACAGAACAAGATTGCTATGGACTTACCACAACTCTTAGGCTGAGTCTCTCCCTTACGATTTCTGCAAACTTTTCAGCATGGCTACTTCTAAAACCATCTACTACAAGAAGTCTCGGTCTGGCCTCATCAATGTAGTACATGAGTTCATTAAAGTCTGCGTGACCACTTATTCCAATGATCCAACAATTGCCTTCATTCAGCTTAATTATAGTCTTTACAAATCTGCCTGTAAGGAATATGTGATGTAGACCTATCCTTGTCTTAAATGATTTAAATAGAATTGTGTGATGAAACTCTATAAACCATCCATCTCTTTTAATCTCCTCACATTCTCTGCTACCATAAAGCACGATGTCTCGTATGTTGTAGCCAAACTTACTTAAAACTCGGTTTACCTTCCAGTGATGATGTGAAAGGATGAAAGGTGCATCGATGCCCGCTTCCCTCAATTTACTCATAACTTCGTGTGCTTTTCCATAATATGCATATATGGCTACAGGCGCTACTGTAAGGAGCCTTTTAACCATCTTTATGAATTCCTCCCATATTTGCTCCTCGTTTACCCTAGAATACTTTGGGTCGCCGTATGTGGCATCTATAACCAGTACGTCTGCATCCTTAATGATCTTTGTCCCAGCACCAGGATTTTTAAAATCGCTTGTATATGCCGTAGTGAAATCTGTGTCGTGAAGAACAACCTGTGCCGTTCCAGGTATGTGTTGCGCTATCTCAAACCTAAGTTTGGCTCCTTCAAAGGATACGGCATCGCCATAGTTTAGCATAACCGCTTTAACAGATGGTATGTTATAGCCCAAAACATTTAGTAGCTCTATGGTAATCGGTGTACCGATTATTCGCCTACTCATAACAATGCTTTTATCTAGATGTAGTGTATGGTCTGCATGTATATGTGTAACAACTCTTGTCAGGCAGCCATTCCCGTGCCCATCTATACAGATTCTGTAAGGGAATTCAATGGCACCATTACTATCCACTCTTACTTGACCTAACGCCAATCGCTACACCTAATCTAGGTGCATACTACTGTGAAAGTGTAAAAATATGTACTGGCTACCTTAGATTAAAAGTAGAAGTTAACATAAAACTGCACAAATATATTAAATTGTATATTAATGGTGCAGATCTGCATATTATTTCCAGAGTTTAAAGCTCCATAGAGTCATACAACCTCCTGAGCAGAATTGTATTCGTCGTGCTCCTCATCAATCTTTTCTATGTCATGCCAGCTAATAGGTGGATTACCATACCTTATAACAGGTTTCTCAATTCTTGACAGCAGCACAACCCTACTAGCTCTACTCTCTGAAACAATGCTGTACCCAATCATGTTGGCGAGCACCTGTGCATGCTTCTTAACTTCATCATGGCTGGGCATATCATTGCGGGTTAGTCTAGTTGTTGATACTCCTATATGCATATAAGCTTTAACCTCTATGAAGGTTGGGTAAGCTTTTAGTAAAAGTTTAGTCCATTTTTCGGAAGCCTCAGCATTCATGTTGAATCCTCTAATTAGTGTTATCCTAATTACAGTAGGACACGTAAAACTAGGCAGTATCTCCAGAGTCTCTAAAGTTTTTTGCCATAGGATAGAAGATGCTGGATTGTTGAATTTTGCATAGCTATGTTCATCGAAAGCTTCAATAGATACGTAAAGCTGCGTAGGTTCAACCCTAAGATTGGCAAGAATTTCAGGCCGTATACCCCGCGTTACAAGAAACGTTGTAAGGTTGCGTTTATGGAATTCTTCGATGAGTTCGTCAAGTCTCAGATAGAGCGTAGGTTCCCCAGTAAGGCTAATAGCCACGTGCTTCGGGGTCATTGCCTCTCTATACGCAGTTGGATCAACATTTGGGTATCTTCTATACCCGCTAATTGTTCTCTTATGCTCTCTTATAGCCATATCAACAAGCATTCTGGGATCATCGGTATTTTCAGGCACTCTGAGCTGCGTTTTAGTGTTCCAATCCTCTACCCTATACCTCCAACAATGTAAACAGTAATTCCAACACCAAAGGACGGCTGGCGAAAACTGTATGCATCTATGAGATTCAATACCATAGAATTTAGCTTTATAACAAAACATTTTTTCCGTTAGAGCTTTATGCACCCAGTAGCATTTCTTAACAGCACTATGACTTCCTATCATATGATATTTCTGTTTCCTTAAGATGTCAAAGGCGCGAGATATATGATCCGTGTAGATAGTAGTAGAAGATGTTGATGACATTAACCATATTCCCTTTACTAAGTTGTTGTATGCAGATTAATATATATAACGCAGAGGAGAAACTCTTTAATGGTGAAACTTAGTGCGCGGTAAGGCCGTTATCATGTTTCATGGAGATTGTGATGGAGTAATTTCGGCAGGGTTGTATATTAGACATTTCTTAATGGATTTCTTCCCTTCACATACCGTACTAAGGTATTCCCATCCTTGGAGGTTGGAACAGGATCTGTCCACCATAGTGAAAAGGGTAGGCAAGGAATCAATAGATACAATAGTCATACTCGACTTAGCTATACGGGGCACCATTATCGATATGTTACTAAAGAATTTCAACAGTACATTGACCAACGTAGTCATCGTAGATCATCATCTATCATCTCTTCATGCAATAGAAATGTTCAAGAGTTATAATTTGAAAGTAAAGACATATTGGAATAGTGCGCAGTCGACGCCCCAAGTGATTGCAAATACTCTGGTAAAGAATCTTAATAGCTACGAAAAATTCCTGGTGCAAGTAGCAAATGTATGTGAAGGAGGAGATGCTGATGATGTAAATGTAAGAGATGCTGCTGATAAAATAAAGCTTGTATTAGCAATTGAACCGCTAAATGAAAAATTAATTACATCCTCTGTAGGAGCAGTTGTAGGGGGTGAAGAATTTTGGAATTCAAGCGAATTTGAAAAGAAATTCTGGAAAGGTAAATGGCTTCTACAGCTGCTATTAAAGAAAATTGAAGAAAGAATTGAAAAAGTATGCAAATGGCATTTAGCATCATTTACTATCACAGAGTCGCTTATATTTGCTGGCCTCTTCGGAATAGCATCCTCAGAATATATAAAGAAGTCTAAGTACCCAATAGTCCTCCTAAGGGAGGAGGAAGACAAAGCTGTCATAACAGTGAGATCAGCTGAAGGAAAAGCCCTTGATTTTTGCAAAAATCTAGCACAACAGTTACCACAAAAAATGGAGGGAGTCTACGGCGGTCACAGAGAAGCTGCCTCGCTCACCATAAAAAACTACGAATCGCTGGACAAACTTAGGTCCACAGTAAGAGAGTTCATCATAGCCAACATGTGCTGACTCATTATGGCTATATGTAATGAAATTAGTATCGATGACTGCAAGGAAATGGCTGAAAAGTTAAATAATGTAAAGAAAGATGGTACTGTAATTATTGTTGGAAAAATTGTGGTGGAATATGTTGGTAGAGCCCTATCCTACGCTACAGAAGGAAATAGAATAGTATTGCTTAAACCAGACGGTTCTCTACTGGTTCATGAATCAAGTGGCGTAGAGCCTTTGAACTGGCAACCACCCAAATCAATAGCATTATTTAGCTGCATAGAAAATAAACTAAGGATAAGATCGTATAGATCTAATCCGCACGAAGAGGTGGTGATCGATATTATTAAAATAGACTTTATTAAGGTATGCGATATAGTGGCTACAAGGCTAATAGTCATAGGCAGAGAGTCAGATATTGTAAATATTATAGCATTGAATCCTAGCACCGTACTAAACGCATCGATGATAGTTGGAACGGATGTCTCTACACCCTACGGAAAAGTTGATATCCTTCTCAAAGACGAAAAGGGGAATCTTATTGTGGTTGAGGTTAAAAACGAAAAAGCTGGAATTGCAGCGGTTCTACAGTTGAAAAGGTATCTCGAATACTACGCATCTAGAGGGATCAGCGTAAGAGGTGTAATTGTTGCTCCATCAATCACTGATGAGGCTATGGCAATGACCATCAAGGAGGGATTTATCTATATAAGTACAGAGCAAATAGTAAGCAATGTTAAGAATATCCGCAGAGATATCTATAGCTATGCTAAGTTTAAAACCTAGTCAGTATAATTTGTTGTTTGTGCAGTTGCTTAAGGTGAAAACATGTTAACATTGGATACCGAATTAGAATTCATCCCAGAGTTTGTAAGGAATGTGCTGAAAATCAAAGAATACCGAGAGGATAAAAAGAGCAGGTGCGCCTATGTGACACTAGAGCCTACACCACTACTTCTAAACAGTCATGGAAACATACATGGTAGCTATATAGCAATGCTAACACTAATAGCTGCCGAGAATGCAGCCAGGCTCACCATAAATGAGGGTGAATTCATGGTAGCTATAAGCCACTCAATAAATTTCTTGAAGCAGCCTGATACATTAGGTGATATAGAACTCGAATCGTGTATAGCGAGTAAGTCAGATAGGATTATACACGTCAGTACGCTCCTGAGTTGTTTAGATACCGATATAGCGAATTCCACTACCATATTTGTTGTCGAAAAACTATAGTGCAAATCAGCCATACCTAGTGCATATCCATGTTACTAAAATTAATAGCTTTTGAAAGCCTTGGTGTTAGATCCCAAGCCACATATGTACAGACGTCCGATGCTTCAGTAATTATAGATCCCTCAGCCGCTCTTGCACCAAGGAGATACAATCTTCCTCCACATAGAATAGAGGCACTAAGGCTGCTGGAGCTGTTTGAAAACATAGATTCCCTTATTAAAGATAGCGAATATATAGTTATAACACACTATCACTATGATCACCACGATCCAGGGCGATTCATAGATGCGGATAACTACACAGGTAAGAGGTTCTTGATTAAAGATCCTCAGCAATACATTAACTTTTCACAGAAAGTAAGGGCTAGCAGATTTTTAAGCATAGTGAGAAGTAAATCTAGAGATATAAAGGTCGTAGATGGTAGGACTATAAATATTGGAAGAACACAGTTGCAGTTCTCCCATCCACTACCACACGGCGAAAACCAAAAGCTAGGATATGTGCTCTCGCTGTGTATTAGAGACGAAGATTATGCGGTGTTACTTACATCAGATATAGAGGGTGGTCCATCAGAAGAACACTTGCAGCTTTTAAAAATATGCTCCCCCAGGATAGCTATTATTGACGGACCTCCTACCTATCTCTTGAATTACACCTATTCAACTACAGGCTTTGAAAAATCTTTACAATTTCTTAAAACATTCTCGAAAATAACAACGCTGGAGACTATAGTATTGGATCATCATATTTGTAGAGAATTGGGTTATTTGGATAAAATCCTTGAAGCCGTCCAGGAACTCACTAGAGCTGGAAAAAAGATATATAATGCCGCAGAATTTATGAATGTCAAGGCTCAGTTTCTAGAAGCTCAGAGAAGAGAGCTATATAACAGAGAACCTGTTAGCGGCATTGAAATTTTAAGGGCAAACACTAAAACTAGTATCAAAGAGCTAGGCGATGCATATTGAAAATTGTTGCAGTAAGTGATATACATGGTTACGTAGAAAAACTCAGAGAAGTTTTGGTGAAGGAAAACGATGCCACAATGATAGTGTTCTGCGGTGATATAGCGCCATACCGTAGACATCCTGAAACCCTAAACTTTTTAAATAAGCTATCACTTGTTGTAAATCACTTTAATATTGAGTATATTATAGCTGTACCGGGTAATGTAGACTGCATAGAACACTACGAACGAATAGTGGAACCAAGATTCGTATATTTACATGGAAAGTGTAGAAGAGTGAAAGATGTATTATTTATAGGACTTGGAGGCTCTACTAAAACACCGTTCAATACTATACTTGAATACTCTGAAGATGAAATACACAATATCCTTCAATCAATCTACATGAATTGCGTTGTTCAAAATAAAAATATCTCGAAAGATGAACTCTATATTTTAGTAACTCATGTCCCACCATATAATTCAGCTTGTGATAGAATACCTAGTGGTGATAACATAGGCTCGAAATCGATCAGGAGGTTTATCGAGCACACAAAACCTGCATTAGCTCTATGCGGCCACGTTCATGAATCCCGCTGTATTGACCAAGTCGGTACTACAATCATCGTAAATCCTGGTCCGCTGGCAAAAGGATTTTATAGCACTATATATGTAGACAAGGGAAGAATTGAAGCAAATCTTGGCAGACTGTAATTTAATAGTTGTGTTAATATCATGTTTCCATATTTTTCTAAATTTTGAAACCCTCACTCTCTAGCCATTCAACTATGAAAGGTAGGTTTTCATTGTCAAATTCTCTGAATACTTCAAGAAATTCGTGAACTTTATTAACAGGTATTACTAGGGCTCCACCTTCCGATACTTCTATAATAGCATCACTAAGTACATATATTATTGTATATTCATCGGATGCTTTGGATTTTATATACATTCTACCTATATTTGGAATACTATCCAGAATGTGACCTATTAGACAGGAACAGCAGCTATTGATATTAATAATATTAATTGGAGTAGTCATAGGTAACACTGTGGTACAGTGGTCTGGTGAGGCACAGCTATGACACTCCATATAAATATTCTGAGCTTCCTTAATCAGTTCCTCTACTACTTCAGTCCACTTAGCCTTCATTGCACGCACCTTGTACACACTGTGTGTTTGTATCATAATATAGTTTTATTGATGTTCTACCTAATATACTATCTATATCATCCTCAGAAAATGAATAGTACCTTCTTAATAATTTCCACACAATTTTCTTCATGTAATCCAATAATTCTTGCTTCTTGGTTCTAGAAAAGCGTGATACTATGTCCCAAGGATGTCCTTGGAGTGACTTGAGAATTGTAATGATCTCCTCATCCCTATCCAAAATCCTACAGCTCTCTACATTCCTCCAATAATGCTTAATCAGCATTGAAATGACATCACTACAGGACTCATATGTCATATATCCCTCTACATAGCTTGCTATTCTTTCTAGCTGAATTGGAGTGAGGCTAGGAGTTGTGCATTTCTCAACAGCGTCCTGAATCTTGTATAAACTTAGAAGCATCTGTGCTACCTCAGCCTCCAAGTCTCTATACGTATCATGAAGGCTCTCAATCAGCTTTACTCTGAATTCTCTGTTAAGCACTCTTACTATATCTTCCCATAAATTACTTAGTGGTTTGATTACTAAAATAGTATACTCTGCACTGACAGGATTTCTATCTGGTGAAATATGTAGAGGTATGAAACCATTTTTTATCCAAAAGTGTACCAGCTCTTCTGTAGCACCGAATCCGCTTCCAATCCAATCGTAACCTTTACTCTCGGCTTCTTCTACAAGTTTCTTTAAAAAATATGTGCCTATCCCTCTGCCTTGAACACTTGGGTGTACCGCTATCCTGACAATCCTCCATCCCTTTCCATAACCAACTTCTACAATCCTACCATGCTTCAACAGTCTATCAGGTATTATATTACCTGGAATCTTGCCCCCTCTTATCAACGAATTCATATAGTCAGTAGGTATGGGGCCTTCCTCTGCCAACTGTGCTGCTGCAATTATTTTATTGTTTGGCAATGCCAACGCTCTTATGCTATGATGTGGTGCGTCGGCCATTATTGCGAGGTCGTCAGGCTCATTCCTGTAATGAGCTAAAATGTAGATGCCAAAGAGTGATCGTAAAACTTTTTCATTTTCAATAGTAAAGAGAGTATGGGGATTGAATTCAATGTAACTAAATTCCTGCTTCTCTATGTAATCCAAGTCTTCATCCATTATGCCATCCGGTTCTGCATCGAGCAGCAACACTCTAAACTGCCATCTCTCAACAGGATCATGCTTACCGTATCTGATTGGTTCTTCCATTTCATATACGTATAGATTTGTTTCTCTATCCTCCTTCATTCTCTTCATAAATCTTATTGAGAAGCCTCTTCCAGCACCTTCATAACCATGTATAGTAGTTGCAAATATCGTCCTTCTAAAATTCTGCCAGATGCTGTGAAGTAGTGGAACTGGAATACCTGCAGCTTCATCTACAACGGCTATATCAACATTTATTCTATTTAAAACAGCAGGTTCCCAGTACTCTATACTAAACTTATCACCCTTAATTTCTAAAATCAAACCGCCCTTCCTAATAACGTTGTAGTTTATAGCAAGTGCTTCAAGAGCTTTTGTGGCCAAATCCATGAGTGACTGGACATTGTTTAGGGTTGGTGCTGTAACTCCTATTCTAACTTTATTTTTAACATTCATAAGGCTATGAATTAACCCTACTAATCCTATGCCAATAGCACAAGATTTGCCTCTTCCTCTATCAGCTATCAACACTACACTCGTTCTTATTGCAGGTTTCCGAGGTAATGCAATTAAGTTCTCCATGAGGCTTACAGCTTTTACTTGATCCTGCGTCAGTGCAAGTTCATACAACTTAGTGGGAAACCGCGTCCCCTCTGGAATTTCAATGAATTTCCTATACCTCTGCCCTGATTTAAGGTCACTTGTCTTAATGATTGCCTCTTCATCCACATCATATATAAACACACCATCGCTGTCCAAAGTTATAGACTGAAACCAGTTAATGAATATCTTTCTCGGTTCTGGGTGTTGCGGTGTAGTCAAGGATGTTTGAAAGAGGTTCTTTCTGCTTGCCCACTCACTCCATTTAGGTGTGAGGAGGACGAGTATACCGCCACCTTCAACAATTCCAATAAGTCTCCCCATGTCAATAGGCCTTAAACTATTTATTAAATCCAGTATAATCCCTTGATACGTTGTTCCAAGAAACCTTTCCGAATTCTCATACACCGAAATGTCAAGTTTAGCACCTAGTTCTTTACCCCTTAAGTATCTGCTAACAATTCTATTAACCAGTTTTTGTCTTAACACAGCATCTGAGAACTCATTGTGATGTACGTACAGTATTTTTATTACATTCTTATACCCAGCCATTCTACGTACAAACAGTATTATCAAGTCAGAAACCAGTATGGCAAGCTTCTTACTATCATCACCCGATAGAACTATGAGTAGTCTGTGATTGTTATTTAAAGCGTTTTTTAACTCATGCATCACCTTTCTTTTGAACTTTACATAAGTATCTATCTTTACATACCGAGCAATTTCCTCCTTAGCTACTTTAATTACACTTCTCTCCATTCAACTGTCACTTATCTACCGTATACCAAGTAGCATCTACATGTATAGCATCTTCCTAGTTAATTCCTCATGAACTCTTTCGTAAGCCTCTAGCCTCTCCCTGGTGAGGCTAGGCTTTACGTACTCCATAGCTTTTTGGAAGTATTTATATGATATAGGGCGAGGCCTCATATCTTCCCTCAATGCAAGCATAACAGCCTCTCTAACTAATGCCTCTAAATCAGCTCCGCTGTATCCTTCTGTAGTTTTAGCCAATTGAACTAGTTCAACATCATCAGATAGAGGAATCTTTCTGGTGTGAATCTTTAGTATTTCGTAACGAGCTCTCGTATCTGGAGGAGGAACGAATATTATCCTATCGAATCTGCCAGGTCTAAGAAGTGCTGGATCAAGTAGGTCAGGCCTATTGGTAGCACCAATAACAACAACGCCCCTTAGTGGCTCTATACCATCCATTTCAGTTAGAAGTTGGTTTACAATTCTATCAGTTACCCCTGAGACATCATGCCCCCTAACAGGGGCCACGGCATCTATCTCATCAAAGAATACTATAGCTGGAGCAGCTCTTCTAGCCCGTCTAAATATTTCACGAACTGCCTTCTCCGATTCACCAACCCACTTGCTGAGGATTTCAGGTCCTTTAACGGCTATAAAATTTGCTCCACTTTCAGTTGCTGCTGCTTTTGCAAGTAATGTTTTACCGCAGCCTGGAGGGCCGTAGAGGAGTATACCCTTTGGTGGTCTTATCCCCATCTGTTCAAACATCCCGGGATGTCTAAGTGGCCATTCAACTGCTTCTCTAAGCTGCTGCTTTATACCCTCTAAACCACCTATATCATTCCAGCGGACCTCTGGAACCTCTATTAATACCTCTCTCATCAATGAAGGTGCAACATTTCTCATTGCATTTAGAAAATCAGCCATTGTTACCTTCAGTTTCTGTAAGAGTTCGGAGGGTATAGGCTTGTCTAGATCTATGGCGTGCTCCTTAAGAAATCTTCTGAGGGCATTCATGGCAGCTTCTTTTACCAGCGCTGCTAGATCTGCACCCGTGTACCCGTACGTCATTTCAGCTAGCTTATCCAGGTCTATATCCTCTGATAGTGGTACATTTCTCGTATGTACAGATAGTATTTCCCTTCTAGCTCTTTTATCAGGCGGTGGCACTTCTATTTCTCTATCGAATCTACCGGGTCTTCTTAGAGCAGGATCTAAGGCATCAGGCCTATTGGTAGCACCAATAACGACAACCCTACCCCTCTCTTCCAGACCATCCATCAAAGACAGTAGTTGTGCAACAACTCTCTTCTCTACCTCTCCCACAACCTCCTCTCTTTTAGGTGCTATGGCATCGATTTCGTCTATAAATATTATAGCAGGTGCGTTCTTTCTAGCTTCATCGAATAGCTGCCTCAGTCTCTGCTCTGACTCACCATAGTACTTTGACATTATTTCAGGTCCGTTTATAGCTATGAAGTATGCCCCCGTCTCATTAGCTAGTGCCTTTGCTAAAAGCGTCTTACCAACACCTGGTGGTCCGTATAGCAGTATACCTTTTGGAGGCTCTATACCAAGTCTATCAAACAGCTCTGGGTGTTTAAGAGGTAATTCAACTATTTCCCTAATCTTCTCTTTAACTTCCTCAAGATCACCTATATCTTCCCATGTTACCCTTGGAACTCCTGCTGCTGCTCCTCTAACCGGTTCAGTCCTTATAACAATATCCGTCGTTTCAACAACATACACTATTTGCGAGGGTGTTGTAGATATTACCCTTAGTCTTATTGGGTTACCAAAGTACCCAAAATAAGATACAACAACTACATCTCCCCTTATCAAAGGTTTCTGAATGAGTTCCCTCTTAATGTACTGAGCAAGATTTTTCGCGTAGTATTCCCTATATCTGGGATCATAATCGGCGCCAAAGAGATCTCCTTCGGTAAAGGCTAGAATGACCCTTTGTGCAGGAACAGCATTGGCTTTTCTAACATAAACGACGTCTCCGACACCTACATTCAAAACCTCTCTCATAAAACCATCAATTCTAATAATTTCATAACCTTCATCTTCAGGATAGGCAGGCCATGCCTGAGCTACAGTAACACCCCTTGCGCTCTTAATTTCGATATAGTCCCCCACCTCTATGTCGAGCCCCTTAAACACCTTTCTAGGAACTCTTGCAATCTTTTTGCCAACATCTCTTTGCCTAGCTGATTCAACTCTAAGGGTTATCTCTTTATTGTTTGACATAGCTTGTCACTCATATTTTAGCGCATCCCTTACTACACTTGTTGGACAGAATATAAGCCTTTACCAGTAAAAATATGTTAAGATCAATTAAAAAATGATGCGTTTCAATCTATTCTTTATTCTTGATTGTTGCTTGTGCTGCAGCCAGCCTTGCAACTGGGACCCTAAATGGTGAAGCACTTACATAGTCTAGACCTGCCCTGTAAAGGAACATTATCGAAGCTGGGTCGCCTCCGTGTTCTCCACATATACCTATTTCTATCTTTGGATTGCTTTCTCTTGCCATACTAACTGCTATTTCAACTAGCTTCCCAACGCCCTTTACATCTAAGCTTTCAAATGGATTCACCGGCAGTATCTTTTCCTGTAGGTAGAACGGTAGGAATTTGTTCTCTGCATCATCTCTGCTAAAGCTAAATGTTGCCTGAGTTAGATCGTTTGTTCCAAAGCTTATGAAGTCTACCTCCTTCGCTATTTCGTTCATTGTTAGGCAAGCCCTAACGGTCTCTACCATGGTTCCTATCTTCACTTCCAGTTTTGTACCAAACTTCTTTTCAACATCCTCTAACGCGGGAAGTATGGCCTTCTGTTTAACATATCTAATTTCGTTTACATCTGATACTTGTGGAATCATTATCTCCACAACTGGATTATAACCCTCCCTCTTCAGCTCTGCTGTGGCCTCTAATATTGCTAGTGATAGATAGTAGTAAAACTCAGGATAGGTTACACCAACTCTAACTCCTCTATGACCAAGCATCGGGTTGGCTTCTTGTAGTACTGATACTCTTTTATAAAGCCATTCCTTCTCTTTTACAGCATTTTCTGCAGCTCCCTTCATCCTGAGCTCATATATCTCCCTCAGTATTTCTTCAGGTTTTGGTAGGAACTCGTGAAGTGGTGGATCGATTAGTCTAACTATGACCGGTTTGCCATTCATTATCCTAAAAATCTCCTTAAAGTCTTGCTTAATCATTTCAGATAGGGGCTTTAAGTGCTTGCTTCTTTCTTCAGTACTTTCAGCTAGTATAACTTTCCGTAACAGTTCAAGTCTCTCTGGTTTTCTAAACATTCTCTCAATACGTAATAGACCTATACCCTCAGCACCAAACTTCAGAGCTATCTCGGCGTCTGAGGGCACATCAGCATTTGCCCTCACCCCTAGCTTTCTAATTGAATCAGCCCAGCTCAGCAACTCTTCCAGCTCTGGAACTAATCCAGCTTCAATTGTTGGAACAACTCCGATGTACACATTGCCGGTGTTCCCATCTATTGTTACCCAATCTCCTTCCTTAGCGATAACATTACCTACTTTGAAGTACTTCTCCTCCTCGTGAACCTCTATGGCCTCTGCTCCAACTACAGCTGTCTTGCCTATAGCTCTAGCTACTACAGCTGCATGGCTTGTCATTCCCCCCCTACTTGTTAAAACTCCTATAGCTGCGTAGAATCCATGCACATCGTCTGGTTTTGTTTCTATTCTAACTAATATTACCTTTTTTCCATCCTTTGCCCATCTAACTGCATCATCCGGATGAAACACGACTTGTCCACTTACTGCACCAGGTGAAGCTGGTAATCCTTTTGCTATTGGCTTGGCTTTAGTCTTTGGATCTATTCTCGGATATAGTAGTTGAATAACATGCTCAGGGCTAACTTTAGTAATGGCCTCTTCCCTACTCAATATACCCTCCTTAGCCATATCAACCGCAGTTTTAACCCTAGCCAATGGTGTCATCTTTGCATCTCTGCACTGCAGGAAATACAGCTTACCCCTCTCCACTGTAAACTCTATGTCCTGCACATCCTTACTGACCCTTTCAAGCAGTTTAGAGGCCCTCTCTATCTCTTCATAAAGCTTAGGAGACATCCCTTTCAGTGATGATACTGGTAATGGTGTTCTTATACCTGCCACAACATCTTCTCCTTGTGCATTTGGAAGGTATTCTCCATAAAGCAGGTTCTCCCCAGTCGCCACATCACGACTGAATACCACTCCTGTACCACTATCCCATCCCATATTTCCAAATACCATAGTAACAACATTTACAGCCGTACAGTGTGCAACTTCTGGCGTTACCTTATTCATTATCCTATAGTATATTGCCCTAGGATTCATCCAAGACCTGAAGACCGCCTTTATTGCTAGTTCTAGCTGTTTCCATGGATCTTGTGGAAACTCGCCCCAATGCTTCTTAATAACATCCTTATACCTATTTACTAGTTCCCTAAGATACTCTGTAGATCTCAGCCATAGCCTCGGTGCCAGCTCTCTTGGTGGCTGCGCATCCAATCGTGGTACGTAGATGGGTATCTTCTCCCTTATCTTGTTGATTTCATCAGCAAATCTCTCTTCTACATCCTTCTTATACTTCTCATTAAGCTCTTCAAATACGGTATTGAAGTGTTTATCTTCTATTCCAAGAACTATTTTGCCAAACATGTTTATGAATCTTCGATAGGCATCGTATGCAAACCATTCGTTCTCAGCTAATTTGGCTAAACCTACAACAACTTCGTCATTAAGCCCAAGATTAAGAACTGTATCCATCATGCCTGGCATTGAAATTGGAGCTCCGCTCCTTACTGAAACCAATAGCGGATTGTTCGGATCACCAAATTTCTTCCCTGTCTTACGCTCAAGTACTCTTACATGAGAAACCACTTCTTCCCACAGCCCTGCTGGGAATTGCAGTGAATCTATAATACTCCATATCCTTTCTATGATCTTGTCTCTAATCTCAGGAGGCGGATTCTTAGTTAATTCAGCTTCTAATTCATCTATCTCTTTTCTTCTACTCGAATAGAAATCAACACAAGTTTCTGTAGTTATGATGAAGCCTGGTGGCACTGGTAGCCCTAGCTTAGACATCTGTATCAGACTTACACCCTTACCTCCGAAGAGTTTCTTATTATGCTCATCTGCTTCTTCAAATTGGTATACGTATTTTTTAGACATCGCTATGCAACACCCCGCTTATATTCCTATGACATCTTCCTGTATTTAAAAACTCAACTTTCTTAACAAGTTTAATTGTATATAACTCAGATATATTGGTTTCAGAAAAGCATTAGGCTTGGCACAAGTTTTGCTAACTCTTCAGCTAAAAATATTAGTGATGCTAATAAACCTAAACGCTGAGGAGGTGTTAAATATAGCACCGTTTATAGGGAAAAAATGTGAGATCTATGAACCACTACTTATGGGTTCAAACACGAAGTTGTTTGGTCCAAGTAAGATTGGATCGAATACATACTTAGATGATAATGTTACCATAGGCTACCCCATTAGAAGCAAATTAAAGAATTCAATTAGAACAAAAACTAATCTATCATTAGATACGCTCCTAGATGAACTCAGTGAGGGAAGCTTTATAGGGGAAGAATGCATCATACGAAGAAGCTCTACAATATATGAACGAGTTAACATTGGCAAAGGTGTAGAATTGGGTCACAATGTAATTGTTAGGGAAGATACCATTATAGAGGACCACTCTAAAATTGGTACAGGTACCATAATTGACGGCGGCGTTCATATAGGGTCTGGCACAACCATTCAATCTAATGTATACATCCCTCCTAGAGTTGAAGTAGGGGCGCGTGTTTTTATAGCTCCACGTGTTACATTTACGAATGATAGGTATCCACCAAGTAGAAAAATTGTAAAAATTGTTGTAGAAGATGACGCTATTATAGGTGCGAACAGCACTATTATTGCTGGAATAATCATAGGTAAGGGTGCAGTAATAGCAGCAGGTTCAGTTGTAACAAGAAGTGTTGAACCGTATACTGTGGTAGCAGGTATTCCTGCAAAACCCATTATGAGTAGAGACGAGTATGAAAAACGTAAACAGATTTACGAATTAGAAACTCGTTTTCCTCTAAAATAGAATAAGTTGCAGAAGATTGTTACTATATGCACTTGTTATTACAGCTCACATTTTTAAAGCTGTAAAAGAAGAGCTTTTCTACTAGGAAAGCACGCGTAGATATGCTACTCTACAGGTTTTAAAAATATGTCAAAAAATAGATCATTATTAGAATTTACAAAGAGTAAGAAAAGAAGTGGGATTTCTGGGCATGAAGTGCACTTAACATCTCCCTCCAGTCCTGAGGGAAAGCCGCGCTCTAGTGAGGAAATGAACGCTGCTTCCTCAGTTAAACCTTCAACTGAATTGATTAATAATGACTCTCCCACAGAGATCCTTAAGGAAGTAGCTAATCAGGTTAGGAAACCTGCTGTGGATTCCGTACTTCCTAAGATTTACGAAACCTCCAACTTAAGAGTGGAAATCGCAGAAAACATCGATATAGAAAATCCACGCACAATTAAAATTAATGTAGCCCCTAATATTGCAGATAAAGTAGATAATGCATATTTAATGCAAGTCGACTACGACGGAGATACTAAGAAGGCTGTTCTGATATTCTATAACACTAATACACACGAATTAATACACTGGTATGATAAGACAGGTCACAAACCCTATTTTCTAACAGATATACCACCCGACAAGGTAAATAGAATAAGTGAGATTACCAGGCACAGTTCTTTTGAATCAGTAGAAATCATAGAAAAATTCAACCCTCTTAATAGTACGAAGCGCTCCTTTACAAAGATTGTAACGAAGGATCCTGCTGCAGTTAGAACACTAAGGACAAGGGTGCCGATTGCCTGGGAGGCCAACATAAGGTATCATATAAACTACATCTACGATAGGCAGCTGGTGCCTGGACTGCCTTATGCTGCTCACGCAGATAAGATTCTAGAGATGTACGATGTTAGTATTAAGGACCTAGAGGAAAATACTGTTAAGATGTTAGCTGTTTCTCCAGAATCCACCGAGATAGCTATTCATTTCTTAAAACTTTTCGAAACAAAGTGGTTTACACCGAAAAGAATTGCTATAGATATAGAGGTATACACACCATTTGAAGGGAGAATCCCCTCCCCGGATGCAGCTGAGTACCCCATAATATCCGTAGCGCTGGCCTCTAATGATAGCGTAAGGAAAACCTTGATCTTGTACAGAGAGAATCTGAGAATGTTGAAGGAGCTAATGTGCGATTCCGATATTGAAATATATGAAAGTGAATATAGTATGATGCTAGATCTAATTTCTATTATCTCACAATACCCCATAGTGGTAACATTCAACGGTGACAATTTTGATATACGCTATCTATACGTTAGGATGCTTAAACTTGGTATACCTAAAGAGTTGATAGGCATAAAAGTGAAAAAGGTGGTGAAAGGAGGTAAGATAGAATTCGAAGCTAAGTTCTCTCGAGCATTGCATATAGATCTCTATAAATTCTTCAGTAATAAAGCCATCCAGGTATATGCTTTTGAGGGAAAGTATAAGGAGGTAAATCTAGATAGTGTTGCACAAGCTCTTTTAGGAATTGGCAAGGTGCAGTTGGATGAAGAGCTCGGCAAAATAGATTTATCAATGCTTGTTCACTATAACTTTCGAGATGCCGATGTGACACTCAAACTAACCACGTTTTCAGATGAGCTGGTGTGGAAATTAATGTTATTGCTTATGCGTATAAGTAAGCTTGGTCTGGAAGATGTATGTAGGTCAACGGTTTCAGTGTGGATTAAGAACCTATTTTATTGGGAACATAGACGCAGAGGCTATTTGATACCGAGGCAGGAAGATATCCAAAGTTTAAAGGGTAGAAAGGTCACGGAAGCTACAATTAAGGGTAAAAAATATGCGGGAGCAATAGTTATAGAGCCTCCTCAAGGATTATTTTTTAATGTCGTAGTTCTAGATTTCGCCTCACTATACCCATCAATAATGAAACAATGGAATTTGAGCTACGAAACTATAGATCCTAATGAAGAGAGCTGCAGTAATATGAGCAACATCATAGATGAGACTAATAATGTAATACACAGGGTGTGTCGAGATAGACCGGGCCTCACCGCTG
Organism: Ignisphaera sp.; assembly: GCA_025058535.1. GTDB lineage: Archaea > Thermoproteota > Thermoprotei_A > Sulfolobales > Ignisphaeraceae > Ignisphaera. The sequence continues at coordinate 29,437 of JANXEL010000091.1, forward strand.
AAATCGTCGGCATGCTTAGAGATTTTAGAGTTAAAATTTACAAGAAGAAAGCAAAGGATAAAAACATCAATGAAATGCTGCGGAGCTGGTATGATACTGTTCAGAGAGCTATGAAGGTGTTCATTAATGCTGCTTATGGTGTATTTGGTGCAGATACCTTCCCACTCTATGCTCCCTCCGTTGCAGAAAGTGTTACAGCACTCGGCAGGAGGATTATTACGTATACGATTAAGAGAGCTGAGGAGTTGGGCCTCAGAGTCCTCTATGGTGATACCGATTCGCTGTTCATATGGAATCCTGAACAATCAAAATTAGAAGAATTAAAGAAGTGGGTTGAAGAGACGTTCGGCCTTGAACTTGAGATGGATAAAAGATACAAATTTGTGGCTTTTGCATTGAAGAAAAACTATGTTGGTATCACTCCAAGTAATGAGGTTGACATAAAGGGTATGATGGGTAAAAAAAGGAATACGCCTGATTTCATAAAGACTCTATTTGTAGAAATTTTGAAGAAAATGACCTCTATAGAGGAACCTGAAGATGCATTTAAGATAATTAATAGCGTTAGAGATGATCTCGAAAAATACTATCTTCTACTCAAGTATAAGCTACTAACACTTGATGAAGTGGCCTTCCATATGGGTCTATCAAAACCTCTTTCTGAGTATAAAAAGACCACTCCGCAGCATGTCAAGGCAGCCTTAATGCTGCAAAGATATAATGTAAACATTTCACCAGGTGACGTGATAACATTTGTGAAGGTAAAGAGTAAGGATGGCGTCAAGCCTATACAGCTGGCTAAAATATCTGAAATAGATACACAGAAATACTTAGAAGCAATGGTATCAACTTTAGAGCAGCTTTTCACAGCACTAAACATATCATGGGAAGACATCACAGGTGGAGGGAGACTACCAAGTAGATAATCAGACGGGTTTTCTCATCATGTATGTTCAGCGCTTTTAACCTACATCATATCTCTATTCTCCATAATAATAGAGTTTTACATCCATAGCACACACGTCTATAGACCTTTATAACTGGTTATAAGGCTCACTACTTTAATACTAGCTTCCTAGCTTAATTAGAATCTTGGCTGAGACAAATGGGTTTGGATGAACTAAATAGCGTGCTAAGCCATTTCACAATACTGTTTAAGAATAGCAGTGATCTTGCTAAGATGTTTGCCTGGATAGGGATGATACTCATTGCCATAGTACTAATTTACTATATCTCGGCAGGCCTAGTAAAGCTTACCAAGGCGTTCCTTGGGATGAAGGTCAAGTATGTAGGTTTAGTCCTCCTTACACTTGGAGCTGTATTCGTAACACTCTCAATTATAATACCATAGTACGGACATCTAGTGTACATTTGTACAAAAAGTATATAAAGTAGTTTTTAATTAGAGCATAGCCAAGGAGCTTGGTGTTCATCTCATGAAACTGCTTATAATAAGGGCAGAGAATGGAGAAATAAAGGATAAACAAATAGCGGAGGGAGACTTTAACAACGTTCTAAAGAATGTAATATTAAAGACCCTTGAACTGTGGGACCCTGTAAAATCCGATTTAATAATTGTTAGGCATAAACAGGAGATAATTGTCAAGTTACCGATTAAACGAGGACAGTATGAAACGTATTCACAGTTTAACCTTAAGCGTAAGGGCGACAGTGCTTCTTTTGAAATTCCTGTCTATTTAATTAGTTTTGAGAATCAGTGGATTGATGATAATATCATAGATTCAAAGGTGTTCGTTGTGAGCCCCTATGTAGATGATTATGTTACTGACAAAATTGTAGAGTTAGCTAAAAACGTCACTTCACAGAAAGAAGAAGATGAGGAAACTGAGGAATAATAATTGATTAACAGCCATTTGTTTGACCATCCTAATGTACTGGTAAACCCAGCGCTTCCTTAGCTATTCGTTTAGCTTTCTCTATGTCAAATTCCAGTGTTCTTTCACTTATTGGTAGTTTAGTTAGTATAGGCTTTACTACATTATTATGCATTACAGCAAATAATTGTGGAAGCCACGCTAATCCAAATTCGTCCTTCTCGCCATATGTATTAACGAACACATAGTCCTCCTCTAAAATTTCGAGTTCCATGTTTAATTCATTCGCGAGTTCCTTTGCTATATTTTCAAAGTACTTATGTTGAGGTAAATGTTTAGCTGTTACAAGTACTATCTTCTTTACATTGGACATTATTGGGCACCAACTATAAGAATATGCAAAGCACATAATATAAGCTATAATGAATCGACCACTAATACCACTTAGACGAGCTATCTATCTTTTAATATTTATTTCAACAGTATCCTTATCCTCCACAATGTGATCTAAGCCAACTTTTTGACCTGGATACTTTGCTGATGGTCCCCATATCCTTGCATAACTGAACTTTTCTACAAATTCCCTATGTATAGCTTTAGCCACATCAAGCACTGTAGCACCCTTCCTCAATATGAGTGGTTTTAACGATGGTTTACCCGTGGGGGGTTTTGTATAGATTCTTATTACTCTAAGGGTTTGGAATAGTGTATAACCTACACTGCCAAGGCCAGTACCGCTTAAGGCTGAGGTCGCTATCAGAGGTATCTCATTGGGCAATGATCGTCTGAATTCATCTAAAAAATCTTGCGATTCTAGAAGATCTATTTTATTTAGAATGACTATTGTTGGCTTGTATACTATGTTTTCATATATTGCCTTTTCAATTTCATCTAAACCCGCCTCGCCATACACCTTTATAACAGCATTATATATTCTGTAGCTATTCATCAATTTAATAACCTCAGATTCGGGACACAGCAGTTTTCCGTAGTTCACAATCCTTATCCCCCCATCGTGTTTACGTTCAATCTCCATATATCCACGAGGTTTAACAGTATGGATACCGTGTTCTGCGAGGAAATTGTTCACTTCTTTAAACTCACCAATAAAATTCCTAGATGCATCTAAAACTATAGCCAGTCCATCACAATTTCTCGCCAAACTTATGGTTCTAGTATTCCACGTACCACCCGTAGGCACTATTGAGGGAACTTCAACTAACTGAAATTGTATATCTTCATAGTTTAACATACCGACAACAGGAATCTTCGTTGTATAAGGTATATCAGAGACAGTAACATTAACGCCGGTTAGTGCTTTTAGAAGGGCACTCTTACCGACCTTTGTGAAACCTATAATAGCTATCTGAGCAGCTCCTTCTTTTTCAATAAATATCGATGTTCCACTACCTGATTTCTTCTTTCCCCTCTCTTCTACTTCCTCTCTAAGTTCTGACATTCTTTTTCTAATCCATCTCACTAAGTTCTCAGTACCCTTATGTTTGGGAACAGCTGCGAGGAATTCTTGTAATGCTCTAAGTTTCTCCTCAGGGGTTTTTGCCTCCATATACTTAGCGAACTTTGCTTTTGCCTCTGCGGGGAGATTCGTAACCATACTATTTTTCTACCGAAAACCAAGTATCTAGCATAAGACTTTTTAGTTTTATATTAAGTAATTTAAATTATGTGATGATGCCGAGGCGCTACTGACTATTATTGAGTGTGATGTTCGAATCCGTGCTGATTCTGAGCGCTATTGGATGCCAGATCTAGCCTTTAGGCAACTCTGTATATTTCCCTGCGTATATTGACTCTGAAGCTAGATACTTTTCTATTCTAAGCAATTCATTGTATTTTGCAGTACGTTCACCTCTAGCGGGCGCTCCTGTCTTTATAAATGGTCCGTTAACTGCAACAGCTATGTGCGATATCGAGCTGTCTTCGCTTTCACCACTTCTATGGCTTATTATAGTTACTATTCCTTTTAGCTTGGCTAATTCTATGAAATCTATGGTTTCAGATAGTGTACCAATCTGATTAGGCTTTACAATAACTCCTGATACTGAATTCATACTAAGTGCTTTTTTAAGCATCTCAGTGTTAGTTACGGTTAGGTCATCACCAACAATTATTACTTTATCTCTAACCTCTCTTCTAAGCTCAGCATATGCTCTAAAGTCCCCTTCTTGAAATGGGTCTTCTATGCTTAGTATTGGAAACTCCGATACAAGTGCTTTCCAGTATTCCAACAATTCATCACGTTTTAGATCTTTGTCATCTATCCTATATACATCCTTACTCTCGATATAGAATTGTGAAGCTGCAGCATCTAGCGAAATCTTAATCTGAGCCTCGTAGTCATATCCACAGTTCTTAATGGCCGTTAGTAATGACTCTATAGCTTCCCTCACGAGCCTCATTGGCGGCGCAAATCCTCCTTCATCCCCAACATTTATAGCTTGTGCTCCATATCTCTCCTTTAAAACGTTCTTTAATTCCTTATAAATTTCAACAGCAGCTCTCAGAGCTTCAGAGAAAGCGTCAAAACCTATGGGCACTATCATGAATTCCTGTATGGCTAACTTATTACCAGCATGCGCACCGCCGTTGATTATGTTTAGCATTGGTATTGGGAGTGTACGTGCTCTTACTCCGCCTAAATACTGAAATAATGGTACTTTGGAGGTGTCCGCCGCTGCCTTAGCTACAGCAAGACTTGTTGCTATCATAGCATTAGCTCCTAGTCTTTCCTTATTCTGTGTGCCATCTATCTGGATCATTATTTTATCTATCCCCCTCTGCCTTCTCGAATCAAGCCCCTGGATGGCAGGTGCTATAAAATTCACTACGTTGCTTACAGCCTTCTCTACACCCCTACCTTTATATCTTGACGAATTGGCATCTCTAAGCTCTAAAGCTTCGTATCTCCCTCTGGACGCACCTGCAGGTGCTATTGCTCTACCTACGCCGCCTCCAACCGTCTCCACTACAACTTCTACAGTTGGATCCCCTCTAGAATCTATTACTTGTAGAGAATCTACATATTTAATTACGTATGCATTAGACATTCGGACACCTTAAAAATGTGATAGGATCATGGTTTAAAAAGGTTTTGATCGTATTGGTTTGAGTAGATTAAACTTATATATCCTCAATCATAATAAGTGTATCAGTGTAAAAACTATGCCCAGAAAGTCGCAAAAAAATCCCAATATATGCCCAAGATGCGGCACTGTTGTACCTTCGCCAAAAAGAACATGGCAGCTAGTTGCACCAATACCGGATAGCAGTGGTCGCATAACTGTAACCGTAATGGGAGCCTACGAATGTTCCTCCTGCAATTATAAGTGGCGAGCAGTTATATCCAAAATGAAGGTAGGCGGTGATAGTATAGAAATCGAAGGTTCAAAAGGTAAAGAGCTGAGGTTGGCTGATGAAGAAAAGGAGTCCCGCAAATCCACGGTCATAGAACTGGACCTTAGAGAAATTTTAGAGGAAGAGTGATTTGTATATCATAAGAAAATATGCAAAAATATTGCTTAATGTCCTTCTAGCACTAATTGTAGCGTTTCTACTGTATGCTAACATCGCATACTATGTTTTTGGCCAAATAACACTAGCTATTGTAAGAGGTGGTAGTATGTACCCCCTCCTACGCGATGGTGATTTGGTGATAGTGGTTCCTACACATACGATAGATCTCGGTGATGTGATTGTGTATAGAAATGATAGAGAGGAGTTCGTGATTCATAGAGTAGTTGCAAAGCTAGAATGTAATGGTAAAACTTTGTATGTAACAAAGGGAGATAATAATCCATTTATAGATAGTCTTAGTATAGTATACAGAAAGAGCATTGAATGCTCAGATGCGAGACAGACTACCATTAATAGCACCTCCCGCAAGTATGTAGAATACTTGCTTAAATTGCTGGAAGGTGTTAACAGAGGTATAGATAATAATAGAATAGTAGGCAAAGCGTTGAGTATCAATAATATAGTAATTAAGGTGACAGGGTTATTAATTAATAGCTGATGGTAAAGGAATATTACATCATCTACTGATTCTTTATTAGTAAATATTTGCATACTTCCTTTATGTGTATCCCAGTATTATGCAGCTTTAGGAGTTTTTCAATGTAATTATTCCAACTATAACCTAGCCTCTTCCAGTGCTCGTACGAATTCTTAAGTTTTTCAAAAGCTGTGTAATGAAATATGCAAAAGCCACTCTGAACCGCATTGCGATTGCACACCACACATCTTTGGCGTGGCAATTCTGCTGCATTTTTCTCATGATTATATGCTATATAATTATATACCTCCTCTATAAGGTTTTTTTCGAGAGTTTTTATGTTGGTTATATGGCGCAGTATCATTTTTTTAGCTTCATTAACTATATCATCACAACTATTTTTCCCAAACTTAATGGATTCGAGATAGGATTCGAATTCTCTGGTGAGATCCACGCTGATAAGCTCTCGCACGTACTTTCTTAGTATATTAACTATCATCATACCTATATCAGATATGTCAGTGTTTTTTGATCTTTGAATTAAATAGCCTCTTTTATACAGCAACTCTATAATTTCAGCACGTGTAGATTCTGTACCTATCCCTACGTTTTCCATCCATTTTAATAAAGAATACCTATTTACAGACCTCTCTACCCTGGTATATCTAGTTGTAAGCTTGTACCTCTTAATGGGTACCAGCGATCCTCTTCTTAACCCTTCATATGGAATAATTTTCTCCGACACCGGGTATGGGTAATACTTAAGCCAACCACTATAAAGTATTTTTAAAGCAGTTGCGGAATACCTTCGCTTATTAATTTCAAATGTTAGTTCTGCTACTTGTATTTTCGCAGATGACGAAAATGTTGCTAGATATCTTCTAACTATTAAATCATATAGCCTTATATGAGCCTCACTAAGCTTGGCGCTAATTTTTTCACCTGTTGGATAGATAGCCGGATGTGCAGGATCATCTTTTGCTCCATTATTTGGCTTCAGCAAGCCATTCTTTTCTTTAAACAGATCTTCAATATAGCTTCTGTATTCGATGTTCTCTGCAAGTCTTTCAATGATGTGTCTATTGTCTAATGTTTGTGGAAGTTTCTGGCTATTCGTTCTAGGATAACTGATTAACGCTTCTAAATATAGATCTTCCGCCAGTTTTTGCGTCTTGTATGGTGTGAAGCCGTATATCTTATATGCATCGCTTTGAAGATCTGTCAGATTAAATGGATGTGGCGGCTGAAGCTCGATATTTTTCACTCTTATATCTACCACTTTAGCATATAAATTTTCTCTGATGCCTTTTATGTACTCCCTAGCCTCCTCTAATGATTTGAAAGGTTCATCAATTAGGCTGATTCTGTATTCATTTCCATTTATATCGATCCATATGACTGGGTATATTAATGGTATCGGTATATGGAGCTTTTTTTGAAGAATTATATCTGCAGCGTATGCCAGCGTAGGTGTTTGAACTCTCCCCGCGCTAAGTACACCTCTTAGCTTAAGTGCTTTGGAATATATATCCATCAACATTCTGGATATATTTATACCCCACATCCAATCAAGAACGTGCCGACAATATCCTGCCTCAATCATTTCAAAATCCATGGGTAGAAGGTTGGCAAACGCTTTCAAGATTTCTTGTTTAGTTAAACTCGAGAATTTAACTCTCTTTGCTTTTTCAATATCACCCATATTATGAATAATTAGATATCCTATTAGAGAACCCTCTATATCATAATCACATGCATTTATATATTCATCAGCATTTCTAAATAGAATGTCGAGAACTTTAAGAAATCGATATGTGTGTTTGCCCTTTCTATCTACACGATACCTAGGTACCCATCTATAGTTGAAGACCGGATAACCCTTCTCGTCCGTGTAAAGCGAGTAGAGGTGTCCAGCAGCTGAAGCTATAACATACGTCTTACCTGCTTTACGTATAGTCCATATAGGTACTCCAAGCACTCTTCTCCTACTTGCCTTACCAAGGGCATTCGCTATTTTTTCTGCCGCCTTTGGCTTTTCAGCTATAACCAATACGTAGCTACGTAGTGGTAGAGTGTTCATTTTAATCTGTACTTCCCTAGAATTACTTTGGTAGTCTTAAAATAGTTTACCGCATTAAATAATGAAAAATAGGAATCATTGTGCATTATTATGCTTCTTCGCCAAAGATTTTCGTTACAAGCGTTTCCATGCTTCTTATTTTCTTCTGCTCAACTTCGGTCAAAATTTTTAAGGGTATGAGCTGGTATTCACTATTAGGTTTCTCACGTTTTATTATTATTGGCAGTACTCCAATTAAGAGCTCTTGCTCCGCAATAACTACTGGATCCCTGGATTTTAGTTTAGAGATGTCTATAAGGGGAGCAGCACCCATTGATAGCTGTATTGCTCTCGCTGCAATAATTCTAGCCCTCTCATATTTTGTCAGTCTTTTTGGACCTATCTTAATATCATCAATTTTGCGTGCAATAACATCTTCTATACTGAGCTTCTCACTCAACTTAGTCGCCATACAGCATTAGATGAAATAGGATGTTCCCAGAAACAATAAAAAATTTTCATGAATTCCATGTTCTTATTTATATTTAAGATCTTTCTTAAGCAGCTGTTTTAACTTTAATACGAAGGTAGTTTGCTACCTGCTTCTTCTTCCTCTTCCTTCTTACCTTCCTTCTTACCCTTCTCTTCCCTCTTTGGAGACGCTGCTATTACATCATCTATCTTTAAGACAGCCGAGGCTGTTTCTGTAGCACTCTTTACTATCTGCTTCTTAACCATAACAGGTTCAACCACATTTATTGTGCTGATATCCTCTATAATCTTGCCGTTAACCACATCTACACCAGCACCAATTTTTCCTTCTGCATGATGTCTTCTCAGCTCCATTATTGCTTCCAATACATCCATACCAGCCGTCTGAGCTAGTATTGAGGGTATCTCCTCTAGTGCATCAGCAAATGCTAGAATAGCTAACTGTTCCCTACCCCCAACACTTTCAGCCCATTTACGCAGCTTCATGGCAACATCAATCTCTGCAGCACCCCCTCCAAACACAATTTTAGGATCTCTTAGAATATTTCTTATCGTATTTAAGCCATCATTGATACTTCTCTCGACCTCGTCTAGAAGCATGTCGTTAGCTCCTCTCAATAGTATAGTTACAGCTCTTGGATTTCTACACCTCTCAACAAACACCATCTTATCGTTTCCTACCCTCCTCTCCTCAACAACCTCACAAATACCCAAATCCCTCTCCGTCAGATCTCTCACACTAGTTACTATTCTTCCTCCTGTTGCTCTCTCTAGCTTCTCCATATCGCTCCTCTTAACCCTTCTAACAGCCATAATACCCTTCTTAGCAAGATAGTGCTGAGCAACATCATCAATACCCTTCTGACATACTACAACAGTTGCACCA
>JANXEL010000006.1 GCA_025058535.1 Ignisphaera sp.
GAGGAGCTGATCTACGTAGTACCAACGAAAGCTGATGTAAGTTTGCAGGAAGCAGCCAAGTACAATAATGTACTTGCGTATCCAGGCTACAGAGTGATAGGTCTGCATGGAGGTAGTAGGCTTGAGGAAATCACGGTTGTAGATGGACAGGAGCACAGAGAGGTGATTAAGGTTGATGCTCTGTTTGTTGAACTGGGTTTTGAGATTCGAATAGATTTCATAAAACCGTATGTAGATGTGAATGAGAGAGGTGAGGTGCTGGTGGATAGGCACGGTGCTACAAGGACTGAAGGCTTATTTGCAGCAGGAGATTTGGTGAATATACCATATAAGCAAGCTGTGATATCAGCTGCAAGCGGTGTGGTTTCGGCGCTGTCTGCTATAAACTACGTTAATGCGAAGAAAGGTCTTTCAAAAAATCTAGTTAGTGATTGGAGGAAGGCTAGATCATCCCCAAAGGGTCTGGTGTTTAGATTATAGCTACTCAGCATATCTAGAGAGAACATCTATCAACTCTTTTAATTGTTTATAGTGTAGCTGCCCTTTAGCAGTTGGGGTATCTACATAGCCGTAGAGTAGCCTAGAGCCTAGCAGAGCAAATGCTACTCTCTCCAATGGGTCTACAGACATTGGGAAGGCGGATATGTTGTCCCCCATCTCAAGCAGCCTAACCAGAAAGCTCTTGTATCCTGGGAACGGCACCGTCACCACCTTCACAATAAATGCTCTATCTCCATATTTGAGCACCTTCTCCACAACATAGTCTGTATTAGGCTTTGAGTTGATGAAATGCATGGACACAATAGCATTAGTATAGTCAACACCAAATTTCTCTATAAAAGATACTTCAACATCGTACATTATCCCCATACTTCTTAGTCCTTCAAGTAGCTCTATCTTAGTATTTGGATCGTGAGGCTTTGCACCACCTTCATCAAATTCTCTAAGCGTTACTATAACTCTTCTACCCTTTAGTATACTGTAGTCCACCTCTAGCGGTCTATCCATATAGTCGACTCTAAGTTCAATGAAATCTGCATCATCTATAGATAGTGCTAGCCGTATATCCTGTGGTTTTAGAATGGGTTTTGATGCAACTACATAAGGTCTACTCAGTTTACCCATTGCACCACCACCTAAATGCGGTTAGGGAACTACATAGATTTTCCCTCCAATCAATTCTAAATCTCTCCAAAAATTAGGATTGCTCTTAGATACACACTCAGCTCTATCTATGGTTCCACCACTTCTAGAGGCTATTGAGGCTGCCATCATAGCTATTCTGTGGTCGTCTGGACAGATGATTCCAGCCTCTCTAGGACTTCCACCTACAATTTCAATACGATCGCTTGCTGTGTAGGCTTCAATACCAAAGATCCTCAGCGTTGAGACTATAGTCTTTATTCTGTCACTCTCCTTAATTGCGAGCCTCTCAGCACCTCTAATGATAGTTCTTCCCTCAGAAATCGCAGCCGGTGGTGCTATGGAGGGGGCTAGGTCAGGAGAATCTTCAACGTCCACCTCTACTGCTTTGTATCTATCGCTAGATGCGACACGCCAAACACCATTTTCATAGGTGCTTACAGCATTCATAGATCTGTATATGTCAACTATACTGTGATCGCCAAAGAAGCTGTGGGGTTTTGGCAGTCCATATATGGATAGATAGCCTTCTGTTAGTATAGCAGCTGCAGCATAGAATGAAGCTAGGAGGTAGTCTCCAGGAACAGATCCTACATATTTAGCCAGCTCTATAGGCGGTTCAACGCTAATCTTATTACCATGCATAGTTATGTATCCGCCCAAATTATTTATAATCTCTAATGTTAGATTTATGTAGCTCTTAGATGCAATTCTTCCACCAATATTTATGGTACCACCTCCAGCTATCATTAGCGCCATCATGAGACCCGATATGTATTGGCTACTCTCGCCGCCATAGATACTGATATGTGGGTCTCTAATCCTTCCCTCCATAGTAATTGGAAGTCTAGTGCTGGAGAACATCACACCTTTTTCGCTTAGAGCATTGATTACAGCATTTAATGGTCTTCTTCTAAGATTTTCACTACCATCAATAGTGATTCTCCCACCTACAACAGCTGCTATCGGTATAAACATTCTTAAAACGGTTGCAGAACCTCTAAAATATATGTAGTCTTTGTGTAGCCTAAGCTCAGATGGTCTGTAGAATCTCCTTCCATCAGCTGCGACACCAAATACTTTTACAGCATCTATAGCATCTAAAACGTCCTCTGATAGTGTAAGATCATGCAACTCAACATCTGTTAATATGGATAGAAATAGCAGTCTTATTGCCCAACTCTTAGATTGAGGTGCAGCTATAGAGCCTCTAATTCTAGATTTTTTTAGAGTAACCTTCACTTCAGATCACTGGAAAAGCTGGGTAGTTTAGAATACTTGAGAACTCTATAAACTGTGAAGTGGTGTGTAGACCTAGATCAAGGATTATACACATCAATGGCTCTATACACCACGAGTCTTTTTAATGTGATATTCTAACAGGTTTAACTATCTTCGTTGATCCGTATGCAGAGAAGTAATCTATTAGAGGACCACAATCACCTTCTCTACATACAGCAAACATCGTAGGTCCATTGCCTGACACACCTGATGCAAGAGCTCCTAATTCAATAGCTCTTCGAATCACATTTTCATCATATCCTAGAATTCTAGCAATGAGTAGACCATTCATAGTCATTGCTCTAAATATATCTCCCGAGTATGCTGCTTCGAATACGTGCTTAAATAGATAGTAGTGCTTTCTAAGCTCCTCCACATCCACCTTCCTTCTAACACCTTTAAATAGTAGAACAACATCTAAATCCTTCCTAAAATCACTAACTCTAAGTATGTTCATATTCAGATTATCAGTAAAGACTATCCCTCCATAGAATGCAGCTGAAGCATCATCAAGTGCACCAGTAATGGATACACCAGCAATTCTAGATAGTTCTGCTGCTAGTCTCGGTATGGATGGTTCATATATGCTGAATTTATGTGCTATTGCTTTAATCGTAGCAACTGCAACGGCACTACTACTTTTAAGACCACTTGTCTGAGGAATTTCTGAGTCTATTCTTATCTTAAGTGGGGGTAGGTTGTATTTTTCTCTAAAGTAGCCTACCACGGTTCTTATTAACGGTGATTGATGTTCACAGTCACTGCTGCACACACTAGCCTCTGCATGAGCTTTTAGATCTACAGCCATTACGGAACCAAGCCATGCAGGTATAGCATTAACTATTGAGACTCCTCCATATCCATACATACTCCTCTATACCACCTCCATCTACTTGAAATAGTGCTGACCATATCACTGGGTATTTTTACTAGGGGTAGGAAACCAGATCTCATTGCATGATCAGCAATTACGAGTGCTGTCATTGCTTCAACCACTGCAACAGCTCTTACACCTATGCAAGGATCATGTCTCCCCTTTACAACTATAGTTCTCTCTTCTAGAGTTCTCATATCAACTGTTTTTTGAGGCTTCTTTATAGAGCTTGTGGGTTTGAATGCGCATCTCATTACTATAGGCTCTCCAGTTGTAATACCACCTAGAACACCACCGCTATAGTTATAGCGCCAGCCAACTCTGGAATTTTGAATCACAATTTCATCCATTACTACACTACCTTTAGCTCTCGCATATCTAAAACCAAGCCCAATCTCGAAACCCACAGCACCAGGAATAGACATTATAGCCTTAGCGAGATCAGCTTTAATTTTATCAAATACAGGTTCACCCAAGCCAGCAGGAGGATTCTTCACAAAAACCTCTACAATAGCTCCATAGCTATCACCCTCTCTCACGGCACTCTCAATCACGCTAATGAATGCTGCTTCATACTTCTTTGAACATGATCTGACCGGGCTACACCGAGAGTGGAGAGCATCCTCGAAACCCACATCATCAGCTACCTCTACATCTCCTATGGATCTAACACACCCTGCAATCCACACATCGAGAGCTGCTAGTAGTTTCTTTGCTATAGCACCTGCTGCAACTCTAGCTACAGTCTCTCTACCACTAGCCCTACCACCCCCTCTATAATCCCAGTTTTCAAAGCCATACCTAATAATGTATGGGAGATCGGCATGTCCAGGTCTTGGTGTAAACTTCAGCTCTTCATAGTATGAGGAATCCACATCAGTATTTCTAACGATAATCGCTATGGGCGCTCCAGTTGTTCTGCCATTGAATACTCCTGATAGAATCTCCACCTTATCCTCCTCTCTTCTTGGGGAGACTAAATGGTGGCCTGGTCTACGAAAAGAAAGTTCATACTGAATATCACTACTATCTAGAGGAAGACCTGCTGGAACACCATCAATTACAGCTCCCACAGCAGCTCCGTGGCTCTCACCAAATGTTGTAACTCTTAGTAGTTTACCAAATGAGTTTCCTGGCATAGAGGTACCCAATAACCTTATCTTCTGGAAACTCTATACCGCTCCATATCTTCTGAGCTTCTAGTGCCTGTCTAACAAGCACTCTAATTCCATCTATAGCCTCTACACCTCTACTTCTAGCCTTTCTAACCAGTACAGTTTCTACAGGAGCATACACAAGCTCTACAACAAGCTTTGCTGAAAGACAGATATCGTGCACAAATGAAGGGTTTGGAGTAGCATTTACAACAACATCGACATTGGCTGAACACTGATTAGCTACATACGCTTCATAGCCTAGGGAATCGAGTTTCCTAGCAAGATGCTCTGCCTTTTCAGCAGTGCGATTCACGATGAAGAGCCTGCATCCAAGATCTCCTAGAGCTACAGCAGAAGCTTTAGCAGCTCCACCTGCTCCATATATAAAGCAGATCATGTTTTCAAGACTCCCCATCCTCTCATTAACAAGACTCTTAATAGCTGTATAGTCTGTGTTGTAGCCGTAGCCTCTATGCACAGTGTTTACAGCCCCCACTCTCTCAGCATTACGATCAACTCCATTTAGAAACTCCACCACCTTCTCTTTATAGGGTATTGTAACGTTAAAGCCTTCACAGAGATCAATTATAGAGTTTATTGTTTTGAGAAACCTCTCCTCAGAGAGATCAAATGCTAGATACACAGCATTGTAGCCAGCTTCCTGGAATATGTAGTTGTGGATAGCAGGCGATAGTGTATAGGATATGTTGTGACCTACTAATCCAAATAGTTTTGTAGCTGCATTTATCCAAGACATTTCTCTACAGCTACCCTCAATTCACTCACTGAAATTCTATAGGGGGTCCAAAAACCTAGTGATGTTGGTATTGGAATGTGTATGTGGTCTCCATATCTCTTCTTATCCCTTGCTAAAGCTTTAAACAGATCTTCAAGCTCAACCTTAGCGTCTAGCTCATTTAATGATGTGGGGAGGCCGTAAATCTTTAGAATATCAATAAGCTTCTCAACAACCTCTATACTGGTAACACCAATTGCTCTACCAATTAATGATTCACAGACCATACCCACAGCTACAGCTATGCCGTGAGGTATAGAGAATTTTGTAGCAGCCTCTACTGCATGTCCAACAGTGTGTCCATAGTTTAAGACTATTCTAACCCTACCTAGCTCATAGGGATCCTGCTTAACTATAGCTAGCTTATTTAGTGTTGATCGATGCACCACATATTCTACAGCATCATGATCTCTACCTAGAACTTCAGCACTATTTTTATACAGGTACTCAAATAGTTCACGATCTAGCACAACACCATACTTTATTGCTTCAGCAAGACCGGCTATGAACTCCTTCTGTGGTAGACTATCTAGGTACATGAGATCAGAAATCACAGCATGTGGTTGATAGAATGAACCCACGATATTCTTAATACCATAGAGGTTAACAGCGTTTTTACCTCCAAGAGCAGCATCAACCATACCCAACAGAGTCGTGGGTATGTTTACTAGTCTGAGCCCCCTCATGTATATGGATGCAGCAAATCCTGCAACATCTGTAAGGCTTCCACCACCAAGAGCAATCACATAATCCTTTCTCTGAAATTCTTTTTCATAGAGGAGCTTTATAATTTGAATAACCATATCCACATCCTTTGCCTGTTCACCTCCAGGTAGAACAAATTCATAGGGTTTAACTCTCAAGGCCTCTACCACATATTTTGGATCAACAGCATCCTGCCTAACTAGAAGGACGTTACCATCAACTATCTTCTCCAAAACCTCTCTAACTGCACCCCTTCCAACATAGACTCTAGTGTTTGAGCAGCATATCGATTCTTCTACTATCTTCATAGCCACCTCCCCACAGCTTCAGCAACAGCTCTAGCCTTCTTCATGAGATTTTCAAACTCAGCTATACTCAACTGCTGCTCGGAATCACTCAGTGCGTGCTGTGGATCTATGTGAACCTCAATTACAAGCATATCAGCTCCTACTGCTATGCCTGCTAGTGCAAGTGGTTCAACAAGATCCCTTCTACCAGCTGGATGACTTGGATCTACAGCTATAGGTAGATGGGTTAGTGTCTTGGCTACTGCAACACTACCTAGATCTAGTGTAAACCTTGTACTCTTCTCAAATGTTCTTATACCTCT
>JANXEL010000032.1 GCA_025058535.1 Ignisphaera sp.
CGCACTCCTTAGAGGATGGCTGCTGTTAGGCCCACCTCCCCGCTGTCTAAGGCTCGGGACGCCCTTTAAGATTGGCACTTAACCGGCACTTAGGGGCCTTAACCCCGGTCTGGGTTGTTCCCCTCTCGGTACCTAGGCTTACCCCAGGTACCCCACTCTCACCATCTGTGGGACCTACGGGTTCGGAGTTGGACTGGAGGCACTGGCGGTCATCCCACCAGCCACCCCCAATCCGTAGCTCTACCCCGTAGGTTCCCTCCGGTGAGGCTGCGCTAAGACGCACTTCGGGGGGAACCAGCTATCACCGGGCTAGATTGGTCTTTCGCCCCTAGGCGGAGGTCATGGGAGCGAATTGCACGTCAGCACCCCTTCGGGCCTCCACCAGGGATTCCCCTGGCTTCACCCTGCCCCCGCCTAGATCGCCCGGTTTCTGGTCTCACAGCCGTGACTCCAGGCCCTTTTCGGACCTCGCCCCTCACCAGTTTTGAGCTGGCTGCGGGCCAGTCGGTTTCCCTACGGCTTCGGGGTTGATCCCCTTAGCCTCGCCACGGCTGTGAACTCCCCGGCCCGTGTTTCAAGACGGACGGTGCAACCCTGGTCTGTTTCCCTCGTACTCCCCAGTTGCCTGGGTTTCCTTCAGGAAACTTCACCCCTTTTGGGCCGCACCGTGATTGGCCACCTGGTTTCAGGCTCTTTTCACCCCCCTTCCGGGGTACTTTTCAGCTTTCCCTCACGGTACTTAGTTCGCTATCGGTCTCGGGTTGTATTTAGCCTTGGAAGTTGGTGACTCCCAGCTTCCCACGGCAAAACCAAGCCGTGGTACTCCGGTTGCTCACCTAGCCCTCCACGGTTTAACCTACGGGGCTATCACCCTCTACGGCGGGGCTTTCCAACCCACTTCGGCTACCGTGGATCGGGCCCAGCATTGGTGAGCAACCTCTACACCACATCCCTCCATGCTTATCACATGGAGGTTTGGTTTGGGCTCACCCCCTTTCGGTCGCCCCTACTCAGGGGATCCCTATTGGTTTCTCTTCCTCCCCCTACTAAGATGTTTCCGTTCGGGGGGTTCCCCTCCGGTACTCCCTGGTCACCCAGGTTTCCCGGATGCCACAGGGTATAACCCTGTGGCAGGAATTCCCATTCAGGGATCCTGGGTTCAAAGGCTGCCTGCGCCTCCCCCAGGCATATCGCTGCTTGCCGCGCCCTTCCTCGGCACCCGAGCCAAGCCATCCACCAGGTGGCTTCGTGCCTATGTTTGGGGCGAGGCCAGTGTGTACTGGGCCTGTACAGTGCTCATCGGGATGAAGAACCCCTTACACACTTAGCTTGGGATTTACTGTAAATCCCAAGCCGCACTATCTGGTATCTACAACCCACGGGCTCTCACGTAGCCTACCCTGGCAATACCCGTTTAACTTGAGGAGGTGATCCAGCCGCACCTTCCGGTACGGCTACCTTGTTACGACTTCTCCCCCCTCACGAAGGAGAGGTTCGACCCACCCTACCTGGGAACCAGGTAGAATAGGCCTCACCCCTCCCCCGCTTGGGTGGAGCGACGGGCGGTGTGTGCAAGGAGCAGGGACGTATTCACCGCGCGATGTTGACGCGCGGTTACTAGGGATTCCACGTTCACGAGGGCGAGTTGCAGCCCTCGATCCCAACCACGACGGGGTTTCAGGGATTACCTCCCCCTTTCGGGGTCGGCACCCGCTGTCCCCGCCATTGTAGCCCGCGTGCAGCCCGGGGGATTCGGGGCATGCTGACCTGCCGTGGCCCCCTCCTTCCTCCGCCTTATCGGCGGCAGTCCCCCCAGTGTGCCCCTGATCCGGAGACCAGGGTAGCAACTGGGGGTAGGGGTCTCGCTCGTTGCCGGACTTAACCGGACGCCTCACGGCACGAGCTGGCGACGGCCATGCACCTCCTCTCAGCGTGTCTGGCAAGGTCGTTAGCCTGGCCTTCATCCTGCTGTCGCCCCCGGTAAGATTCCCGGCGTTGACTCCAATTAAGCCGCAGGCTCCACCCCTTGTGGTGCTCCCCCGCCAATTCCTTTAAGTTTCAGCCTTGCGGCCGTACTCCCCAGGCGGCAGGCTTAACGGCTTCCCTGCGGCACTGGGCGGGCTCAAAGCCCGCCCAACACCTAGCCTGCATCGTTTACAGCCGGGACTACCCGGGTATCTAATCCGGTTCGCTCCCCCGGCTTTCGCCCCTCACCGTCGGGCGCGTTCCAGCCGAGCGCCTTCGCCACTGGTGGTCCTCCCGGGATTATAGGATTTCGCCCCTACCCCGGGAGTACCCTCGGCCTCTCCCGCCCCCTAGCCCAGCAGTCCCCTTACCGGTCCTCAGGTTAAGCCTGAGGATTTCAGTAAGGGCTTGCTGGGCCGGCTACGGGCGCTTTAGGCCCAGTAAGCGTCCCGACCACTCGCGGGGCTGGTATTACCGCGGCGGCTGACACCAGACTTGCCCCCCGCTTATTCCCCCGCCTACTTACAGCGGGGAAAAGCCCCTCTTCGGGGCACTCGGGGTGGCCCCGTCACGGTTTCCCGCATTGCGGAGTTTTCGCGCCTGGTGCACCCCATAGGGCCTGGGCCCTTGTCTCAGTGCCCATCTGGGGGCTCCCGCTCTCACGGCCCCTACCCGTTATCGGCTTGGCGGGCCATTACCCCGCCAACTACCATGATGGGCCGCAGCCCCATCCTCAGGCAGTCAGACCTGCATCGCGGTCTGACCCTTTCGGTGGAGACCATTCCAGGTATCTCCACCTATCGGGGATTAGTCCCAGTTTCCCGGGACTGTCCCCGTCCTGAGGGTAGGTTAGCCACGTGTTACTCAGCCGTCTGCCACGCCTACTACTTAGTAGGCGTGCGACTCCCATGGCTTAGCCCCACCCCGATAGCGGTCGGGTCCGGCAGGATCAACCGGTATCGCGGCCGCAAGGCCGCGGGGTATCCCAGGGTAGACTAATGCGTGGCTGTGGGTTGTAGATACCACGTGAGATCCGACCTCCCTAAGGTAGGGCCTTAGGTTGGATCGGATCCCCATTATTGTAGCTCTTTTGGTGCACTGTGTTCCCGCGGTTGGAGTTAAAAGCGTTCATCCTCGGAGCTGCGCTCCGCGTCCCGTTCTGCCGCCGCCGCGGGAGTAGCGTGCGTAGATGTTCTTAGTGTCAGTGAGGTTAAAAGCTTTCATATAAAAGGTCTAAGTTATTTACTGAATGCCTTATTTCAGTATCTACGATTACTTTAGAGTGGCAATATTTACATAAATTATGTATATGTATTATGTGCATACCGTGCGCATTTTACTGACTCTCTAGAATTTAGAATGCTGTTGACGGTACTTCGTAGGTTGTTGTTTTTGGTGGACCGGCCGGGATTTGAACCCGGGACCTCTCGGGTGCAAACCGAGTGCTCTTCCAGGCTGAGCTACCGGCCCAACAAACACCTTTAATACAGGTATTCCGCATCGGGTTAAAAATATTATTCGTCCTTAACCACAGACTCTTCAGCTCTGCCAAGAACTTCGTGAAAGGTATTTCTTCTACACTTACTGCAAAAATGATAGAGCATTTTAATATTACGAATATCAAAACTCACCTCTAGAATCCATATATTATTACACGTGCTGCATCTTAAAACCCAACCCTTTGCAGAACTGTTATAACTCATATCCTAACCCTTAATTCATTTTCACACACTATAAACCAACACTTCCACTAAAAACCTTATACTAAAATGGTATAGTTCCATGACGCTAATTTTGCACCCTGATTCACCAAATTATGATCTGGTATTCATATTATTGAATTACAATTTATTGTTGCATACAGATACTATTCCCAGAAAAGGTTTAGAAATTCAAATTTAGCCTTACTAAAAATTTTTGGCATGGGCATAGCCACCCTTCAATTACTTAAAGCACTTGCATGCTAAACGTGTATGATGTACAGTAGTTAGAAGAGGTGCTGTTTGACATGCCTTACCATGATTGATTCTGAATACCGTGCAACTTCTCCACTAATTTCTCAATGTAACATGCATTGCGTAATTTTTCATCCTGTTGAATCTTAAAAAGTTCACTACAATTATTGAAAACTAGGTGTAACCATAATGATTATCTCAGTAGTAGACGAGCACAATGTTAAATTTAGATTTAATCTTAGTTCTTGGGATGTGGACTGCAGATTTCCACAGGATGTGAACTGAAGTACCGTGGATATTTAGATGTGAGTAAGATTTGAAAATTGTGCTCTAGTGCAAGCTTATTGATGTGCTTTAGGTTTAACTCTTGTAATTGATTTTAAAGCACTTTCATACTGTTCATCACTTATATGCTCCATCCAATCAGCTGTTCTACCGTCAGAAGCCTCCTGAATTGCTATGTGGCTTAGGATGTTGGTATCCGTAGCACCGTGCCAGTGCTTTGTATCCGGAGGTATCCATACAATATCACCTGTCTGGATGATCTCTGCATCCTCTCCCCATTTCTGAACCAAGCCACACCCTGCTACTACAATCAGAAGTTGGCCAAGCGGATGCGCGTGCCAGGCTGTCCTAGATCTAGGTTCAAAAGTAACAATTGCAGCTGTTATGTGGGATTTGCCTTCAGCCCAGACCAGCTGCTCGATCCACACATTCCCTGTGAAAAATTTATAGTCTCCTCTTACAACAGAACGTGAGGTGGGTCTCTTCACAAACATTAGAGGTCGCCAAGAGGGTATGTTTATATCTGGGTAATATGCCTAACTTATATCAATTACCATCAACCCACGTCAGGACACTAATTTCTGCCTCACGCTATATAGACTGAGAGCTGATCAGGAACGTGAACCAGCGTACTCTGAATGCTAGAACAGCTAGGATGGTATTAAACACAGTTGGCTGCATTACGACCTGTAGTTATATTCTATATCAAATTATAAGTATTGGGACGAGAGTGATATCTGTTTATATTCTAGTTCCACCACATCTGATTAATTGTGATTATGTATGGATTTATGTAGCGCTATACGTAGAAACATCTATTGCAGCTATATGCTCGAACGTATCGTCGCGGACACCTTTACGATGTATGTAGAAGAGCCCTCACCCTCTGCCGAGATTAGCACCATTACTAAGACCATTTTTTCCATAATAGCTGCAGAGAGTAGAAACCATGCCAAATTCTTAGAGCTCGTAGCTGAGCAAAACAATCTTTTTGAGGAGACAGACTGTTCCCAGACTGTTGGTATACCATGGGCTGCTGTTCAAAAGCTTCGTGAGGAGCTATCTAGTGGGAGGGTGATAGGATTAAAGGAGTTTATCGAGAGACAGATGTGGCTTGAAAAAGCTGTAGGTGAGGAAACCTACCACAAAATTGTGCTACCCCTAATTAGAGAGGGTATAAAAGCGGGCTGCATAACTAGAGAGTACGCAAATATATTAGAAACCCTCTTTAGTAAGATGATCCTTGATGAAGAGTACCATGAGGAAATGCTCAAAATTTTGGCGGAGCTATCTGGTTAATGTGCTACAATTTTCTATGCAACATTATTATTCTCTATCTTCTACCGAGTTTCGGCGTCACACATAATAGTGTTGAAAGATGCAACCGCAAAGGTTCACTTTCATCTAGCTTAAAGTATGTGGTCTCTGCAGGAATTTACTGTTGAATTAAGAAATGCGCATTTCTCCCCCGCTAGAATGCAGTTAATATACTCAATTCTTGTATTCTGTCAACTCTTCATCAGTAGATCTCTTGTAGAGCTTCCTATAGAGGATCATCCTGCAGAATACGGAAGGTTGATTTACATACTTGATTGCAGCTCCCTCCTTACTCTCCTAGATATAGCTATCTTTAAGATCTCCTTACACACATCCTCTAGTTCTAAACACTATGGTGCTGGTATATAATGGTGTGGCTTCCAGACCTCCATTCGCGTTCCACTGGCACAATCCATACCACTAAGCTCTTTAGCTAGAAGCCTGCAGATTTCCAGCTACTATGCATACATAGGAAGCACAGTTCCACCTACTGCTTATATCATACACATACTGTTAGATCTTAGACGCCTATTTGCGCATAGTTAGTTTGAGTACCAGTTCTTGTGGACTTGTTGAAAAGAAGTTTAGGAATCATTCTCTTCTACAAAAGTAGCCCAGCACCTTTTCAGCTTTCCTGCATGGCAGTTCACATCCCAGGAGGCAACACTACCCAACACAGTGTCGAAGTTCAGCTGATAGGAATGCCGAAGGCGGAATCCTTACATTCACAACTACTTCATAGAGATAATTGTAAGATTTTTGAGAAGAGGTAGTGCTGTTAATAGCAGCAAGTATTAGTAGAATAAGCCGGTAAGGCCCTGTAGGGCAAGAGTATTCTCCTGTGAAAATAATTGAGGACCTTGTGCTAGATTGAGTAGCGGAAACAGTACTTAAATATGATCTCTCTGGAAACAATAAACAATATCTATAGAATTGTCACCCCAGTGCGTAATTACCTTGAAGGGTCTAACCTAATGTGTAGATGAATCCTACAGAATACTCCACCTAACGACTTGCTGATGGTGTAGCGTCACGCGTATGATGAACCTTAGGGCACTAATACGATAGCAAAGGTAATGTAGACGAATCTTCCTTTACTGAGAGGCCTCTATCCGAGGATTCAATCATTTCTCTCATTGTGTCTAGGTATACACACAGCTTTCTTCTCTACATAAAATTTGTCATACTTATTTTCGATAGATTGGATACAAATTGAATTTAATTGAAATATAAATGCAAAATGATCCCAATTCATAGAATTCATGGTTAAATGGACCGCACTCCTATAGTTTAGCATTAAGTCAGCATTAAGTAAAGGGTGGCCTACACCAAATATGTGCAGATGGTGAAAGTGTTTTGGCGCCGGGGGCGGGATTTGAACCCGCGCGGGGTGTTCCCCCACCGGCTTAGCAGGCCGGCGCCCTACCAGGCTAGGCGACCCCGGCATCCAAGATTTTGGATCTTATTTGCTGAAATTAGTTTTATAAGGTTTAATGAGCTGCGCTGTTTCGCCTCACTGTTCTTATGTCTCATCTACTTTTAAGTTTTTTCCAGGGTTTTATTGCCTAAGATAGATGTAGGCAGAGCTCCTCCGGAGTCCATCAATGGCGATCCTAAGGCTACAGTTGAGAAGTTTTTAGCTGTATTGGAGGCTTCAGGTGCTGATGAGAAGACTGTTAAGAGCTATAGAGCTGCTCTTAATGATTTCTTTAGTTTTATAGGTTGGAAGCCCTTCAAGTCTATCACCTATGATGATGTGTACACGTGGAGGCTTGAAAGACTTAGACGAGGTTTCCCAGGCGCTAAGTACGGTGATAGAAGATCTAGGGAGGCTACACTATACTACTATACACTATTTCTTAAGAGATTTTTCGAGTGGTTGAATCTAGATATAAAGTTTCCAAGTGTTAGAAGGCCTAGGAGGAGGGAGATACAGACGTTAAAACCTGAAGAGATACAGAAGCTCTTCGGAGCTGCTAGGGATTACCTAGATCTTCTGATACTGGCACTGCTTCTCGAAACAGGTCTTAGAGCTGAAGAGGCCCTGGGCCTTCGATATGGTGATATAGATCTTAGAAGTAGGGAGATCAGGGTAAGGAACGCAAAGTTTGATGAGGAGAGGGTGGTGTTTGTAGGCGATATTACAGCTCAAATCCTTACACAGATAATCAATCTAAAGATGCCACCATCTGAAGGTAGGGTTCTACCCATAAGCTACAGTGGTCTGTATAAAAGGTTGAAGAGCTTAGCCAAAAGGGCTGGGATAGAGGTAGGGAAAGTAAGGCCTCATATAATGAGGCACACCTTTGCCACAGAGGCTCTTAAGAAAGGCTTAAACATAGTATCTCTACAGCAGATTCTAGGGCATAGGGATCTAAAGACTACAGAGGTCTATCTACACCTACTGCATGAAGATGTAAAGGAACACTACTTGAAGATATTTAGAGGTATAGTGGCTCCCGTGATACAGCAACCTACAACACCACAGCAGGTTACTCAAACGCAGCAGCTACCATATAGTAGGTACAGC
This sequence comes from Ignisphaera sp., assembly GCA_025058535.1. Classification (GTDB taxonomy): domain Archaea; phylum Thermoproteota; class Thermoprotei_A; order Sulfolobales; family Ignisphaeraceae; genus Ignisphaera. Next base: position 8,053 of record JANXEL010000032.1, read on the forward strand.
CAGTGCCCATACTGCTATTCTCAGGTACCTCCAAATGCTAGGTTTTGCCCATACTGCGGAGCTAGACTCTACTAGACCTGGTGTGACAACTCTAGCTACCTTGAACTATATAGACAGCTTTCAAGCCCTGTCCTGGCAGCACATTATACTGTGCAGTACTGAACTAGCTCTCTTCCAAATCTAGCTCTCCATTAAGGTCGTCCGAACCCAGCAGTTTATAGCGACCATCATCATTAGCTATAACAATTCCATCGTCAATCAACCTTATAATGCATCTCCTAATCTTGTCTTCACTAGCTATTCCAGCAAGCTTGCTATGCATCTCTTTTAGTGTTTTAGGACCCTCTCTCAACATATCCAGTACAATGTCCCTTAGCTCATCTTCATTAGGGGCGGTTATAACAACTATCTCCGGGTCCTCATATATAACCCTTAAACCTAGATCTGCCCCTTGAATCTGTTCCTTACTGTACTGAATGGCTTTTCCCGTGAACTCCCTTCTGCTCATAATGTATACACCTACCTAGCTTAGGGGTGCAGTCTTTTTAGCTCATCGGTATGTATTTAATACACTAGAGCTTTTTCTAAGAATACTTAAAGGCTTTACATAAATAAAGTGTTCCACCTCTTATTACCAGTAAAACCCAAAACTCTCTGTGCTGGTGCTGTACTACATGCCTTGTCCGTGGTATCAACACGGTATGTGCACATCATCAAAGCTCGCTGAGCCAACGGATGCTATAGTGGCTATAGAGAGATGCTCTTCTGAAAACCTCTACAGAAATTGTGCATACTATGTAGAGCCTTCTACGTTCAATCAAAGGCGCCATCATACGAAGAGGGAGCGTATGCTGAAGATATACCCACCTATCCATGCACTATCGCAGAACGATGTAACTGGGTGTCCAGATGCTGAATCCATTAATTTAGAGAATGGTTTTAAAATTGAGTACTGTAGGGTTCTCGACAGACCTCTCACGAGATATGAGGTCCCACTGTGTAGAAGGGGGTGGCAGTACTGCCCCTATAGGTTAGCACCGGTCGAGTAGTACGGCCTTAGGTAGTAATTGGATACCTTGTTATCGCTGCAATGCATCCAAATGCGTCCCTAAACCAGTTGTACTCGTCTACACTGCTGGGTATTATTATAAGTTTTGCCCCTCTTTCAGAGGCTAGCTTCTCAATTCTATCTATATCTGCATTTTCTTCGCATGCCAGTATCTTATCAACAGCACCATTATCTAGAGCCGCCTCAACATCACTAAAACCGTAGACCGTATAGCCGTCGTCCTTAGCTATGTGGTATTTGAACTCCTCTATAGCACTAAGTACCTCAACAAATCTCTGCTTAGCTAAGGTATCTCTAGCCTTCATAACAACCTCTCTAATTCCTACGATTCCTTGATACGCTACATCTATTGGCTCTCCAATAATAAGCTTCCTCACCCTATAGTCGATATTGTCAGCCTCCTTGATAAAATCGTGCTTAGCGTACCCAGGGCCAGCGACTATAACACCCTTCATCTTACCCTCCTCTATCAGTGGAACAAAGTAGCTATTAACCTTCTCGGCAACATACTTATAGAACTCTTCAACCATCTGCTCAATAATTCTATCAAATCTCCTCTGGCTCTGACCACCTTTGTGGTGCTTCCCGGGTATAAACCACTCTATCTCATCAACAACCTGTATACCTGAAGGTTTAAGTAGGCCTATCGTTGCCTCATCCCTTTCTATGATTATAATGCCATAGATGTTGGATTCCTCGACCATGGGTTCGAGAAACTCCGTGTGAAACTCTTTATCCGTTCTGTAGAAGTATATTGGAACGGGATCGGGTGGGGAGAACACTAGTACGATATTCTCGCCGCTACTCTCATTTGTGCCGCTAAACACTACGAGACCATTTTTTGGTGTCTCCCTTAACTTAGATAGCCTCTCTATAGCTGTTGTTAGAGCCCACTGAACCGCATCCCTAGTTCTCTTTAGCTTTATATTCTCCGTTATGGCGAGCTCTTGCCGAAGCATACTAACAACTTCACTAATGGGTCTGCCTGGAGGTATGTAGAGGCTGAGTAGAGTTGTCGCGTGTGCACGCCACTTCCTAAGCTCTTTTACTATATTCTTCAGAGTTCTCCTATCTATGTTTAGCTTCTCCTCCCACTCACTACTAAATAGACATCCCTCAGCACCTATAACCCGAATACAAATGTCTTGTTATCTTAAAAATCTATTGCTCCCCTTCTCCGTAGGTTAAATATGTGCACTTCGCTCTGGAAATAAATAGGAGCTAAATCACATAACTAGATCACTGGGTAGCTGTTATGCCAAGCACTTCTACCTCCAGTGTGCAAAGCTTCAACGCTGACGTTCTAGCTAGGTCTGATAATACTCAGCTCAGCTATGAGGATGCCTCCAGTAGAAGACCTTTGGAGAGAGGTCCTAGATCGAGGGTGGTTGATGCAGTTCTTCTTATGCTGTATCTTAGGCCGATGAGAAGCAGAGAGATCGCTAGTATAATTGGTAAAACATCAAAACTTGTTAGTAGCTACCTTAGCTACTGGAGGAGTAGAGGTTATGTAGGGTACAGGTCAGGTTACTGGTTTCTAACAAAGACTGGTGAGGGATATGTAAAAACATTTTTGGAATCTTTATCTATTCCTATCCTAACGCCCACTGACGTGGTACAGTTAGCCCAAAAACTAATAAATGAACCGGATTTTTCTACAATAAACAGCTGGATCCAGCAAGATTCTCACCAGAAAGAGACAGAAATACAGCAATTCACTGAAAAAAGAACAGATTCCAAAGTGGGTAAACAGTATAGCGTATCAGATCCACAGAAGGGTGGAATCATAAAGGCGCTGGAATGTGTAACAAGAATCCTCGCCTCCAAGGATCTAGTTGAAGAAGAGTCCCAGATACTGAACTTTATGATAAAACACTATGTTGAATGGAATAGTACATATATGTACCTGGATCAGATAGCTGAGGAACTGCACTATCCAAATAGTGAATTGGTTGCAATACTGCGAAGGCTTCAGAGCAAGAAGCTGGTCTATCTATACACTGATACTAGGTTTGGTATTCGTGTAGGGCTTGGAAAGAGCTTCAAACAGCTTCTAGATATGTGTATTAGAAAGTAGGACTATCTCTTTTCTAATTCAACTTCTACCTCCTTATCTAACTCACCTACTAATATCAGCAGCCTTACAATGATGTTAACACTTTCAGTATCTTTATACAAACTTCAACCAGTGAATGATGAATAAAGAGGCTGCCTGTAGGTTGTAGTTATTGTAGTTATATACACAGCTACTTGATACTCTATAATGCGGAACGCTGCCCTGTAAGTGTCTCTGCACTATGTGATGTAGTCATATTCGTTGCGCCATCCATACTGACCTATGAGCGGTACAAATATACATGCAATTGAATCTCTGATACTCACATAACCCCTCTCATCCTTGATGACAACCTGAAGCACCTGCTCCCATCTATCACCAACAGGTATAACCATTGTACCACCAGGTTTTAGCTGCTGTATTAGGGGTTCAGGTATCTGAGGTGCAGCAGCCGTTACAATTATTTTGTCATACGGTTGGAACAGCTCCACACCCTTTGATCCATCTCCAATAATCACAGTTATGCAGTAGAGAATGTCTGGTCTAGCGTTAGCAATATTTACTACCGCCCTTCTAGCTAACTGTGGAATACGTTCAATAGTGTAAACGTGTCCACCAGGCTTTTTAGAAACTATGTGAGCTAGTATAGTGGCTTGATAACCTGAGCCTGTACCGATTTCAAGAACCGTATCACCAGGTTTTACACGAAGCTCCTCCGTCATTATGGCTACCATGTGGGGAGCGCTTATCGTCTGGCCGCAGCCTATAGGTAGCGGTGTGTCGCTATATGCGTACATCCTGAGGTGATCGGGTACGAAGAACTCTCTTGGGACAGCTAAAAAAGCCTCTTCAATAAGATTGCTTTTGATTATACCCTCAATTTTCAATTTTTCTACAAGCATTTTCCTCTCTCTAGCTAGGTTTGCAGACAAGTGGCGCAACCCCTATTAGTTAGCGTGCGGCTACTCGATACCAAGTTCGGTCTAAAGAGGGTATTATCTGAATATGATACATAGACTGATCAGTATTGCAATATTTGCGGAGAAATTAGAAGCTAGAGGGCATAGAGCAATTAGGGCTTTGCACCCAACAACATTTGAGCTGACCAAGGATTCTGATGTGAGTGAGAGAGGGGACTGTATAATAGGAGTGAAACTTGATAGAGGTCTTAAGGAGTTCGATGACAGGTTCAAAGAAGCGCTAAAGAGGAGCTCGTCAATAGTTGTTATACTGCTGCAGGTCGATGATCTTAAGGAGGTGGTTCTAGCTAGAGGCAACAATGAGCTTATACTTGAAGATGATAGAAGGATTGTTGTAAGAAAGAGTAGATTTATAGGCCCTGAAACACTAGCTGTAGAGTCCAACAAGGCTTCAAGGGATTTAGACAGAGACATTGTCAAGAGGCTTCAGGACCCCGAATCAATACTGCAGGCCACAGTGTACGTTCTTGATGCCAACAGGATTCTCTCACAGATAACAAGTGGTGTATCCGCACATCCTCCCTCATCCGGTATCCACACCACTTAGAATAATTGAAACTGCTCCGGGGCTGTACGCATAGGTAGGTACCGCTAGCATCTCTCTGATCTATCCATGAGGTATCTGTATAAAGCATATAAGTTTGAGTAATATCCGAATCTAAATGTGGCTCAGTAGTAGGTAAGTAAGCGTGATTAGTATTGAATATAAAGCGCGTGGGTATCGTTGTTAAAAAAGGGAGTAGCCAGGGCTATGAAATAGCAGAAAAACTACTCTCATACGGCAGTAGAGTGCTGAACTTGGATGTATACATAGATGACGAAGTTCTATCTGATATTAAGTGGGATAGAGTGTTTAGAGTTGGTGTAGATCCTGTTGATCTGATAGTGGTCATCGGTGGTGATGGAACCTTCCTAAGAACTTTCCATAGAATTGGAACACAGGATACCCCTATAATGGGTGTTAGAATAGGACGTAGAGGATTCCTCCTAGACGTTAGGCCTGATGAAGCTGCAGACAGGTTGAGAGATGCTGTAGAGGGTAGGTGTAGATTAATTGAGTACATGAGGCTAGAGGTATCTCTTGATTCGTCAAAAAAATCAATGCCATTAGCGCTAAACGACGTTGTTGTAGCTGGGTGGAGGTATACGAGAGCAAAAGTGATTAGCTTCTCTGTGCGCATAGAGAATGAACACATATACAGCGTCGATGGAGATGGTGTAATAGTTGCTACACCACTAGGTTCATCAGCCTATGCACTCTCCGCTGGAGGCCCTATTATCGATGTGGATCTGGAGAGCATAGTCATAGTTCCTCTAGCCCCGATACAGTTCAATGCAAAGCCGATTGTTACACCATCTAGTAAGTTGGTAGAGGTTTTAATATCGAGTGATAGTGGGCCTGTAGCGTGTATAGTAGATGGACAGAGCATAGAGGTTGTTGAACCAGGTGGAAGTATATTAGTGAGAAAATCCACCAGTAGAGCTAGGGTACTGAGATTCCGCAAGGTGAATACGTATGCAAGGCTTCACGAAATTTAGTGGACACAACAGCCCAAAGGTTATAGTGCTGGATACAGCAGCATTTTTAGCCGCAGTCCAGCTACAGCTCTACAACATCACTCTATATACAGCTCCAGCAGTTATCGATGAGGTCAAGGACTATGAAAGTAGGGTTCGGCTTGAGTTTGCATCCATGGTTGAGAGATTCCTAGTTAAAGCACCTGAAGCAAAGTACTTTAGTGAGGCTTTGGAGATGGTTAAAAAGCTTAGAGTTTTAGAGAAGCTGTCTACAGCAGATCTCCAAGTGTTGGCACTATCTCTGGAGCTTAAAGATAGAGGTCTTGAGCCTGTTGTTATTACTGATGACTATATTCTTCAAAGAGTTCTCATATATATAGGAATTGATTTTAGGGCAGTTAAAACGATGGGTGTGAAATTATAGGACAGCTCAGCTCTGATATTCAGCAAACCTTAGCGATCTTAGCGATGAAGTAGCCCGTAGTGTCGTGTACATGTGGGTGGAACCTTGTGAAGGCATGGCTGTGGGGCGTTGCCACTCCTCTAGATCCTCTTCTAATCTCAGTATCTACAACCTTCAAACACCTGTCCTCTCCAATAAGCTGTTCTATAACCTCCTCATTCTCTTCTATGGTTATGGTACAGGTCGAGTACACCATTATACCTCCTACCTTGAGTATTTTTGAAGCAGATTTTAGAAACTGTATCTGATACCTAGATGCAGACACAATATCGCTATAGTTTTTTGTATCGTATAGCTTTGGCCTAACCCCTAGGGAGGTACACGGAGGGTCTACAATAATCCTATCAGCACCAATCCAGCTGAAATCTGTGTGTAGATATCTTGAGTCAGCTCTCCACAGCTCTACAAGCGGTGTATGTCCGAGCCTATCAAGCACACCTCTCATCTCATTTAGACGTCTCCTAGAGTGGTCAAACGCAAATACAAGAGCTTTACCTAGGGTGTACTCAACTATGTGCCCTGTTTTACCACCAGGTGCAGCACATGTATCTACTACAACACTCCCTGGCTTTGGGTCAAGAGCTCTTACAGTATACATTGCTGCAAGGCTTTGAGGGTATATGAGCCCAGCTCTATACTCTGGCAGCTCTATGATCTTTGGAGCTCTGTAGATCGACTTCAACACTTCTACAGCTATACCCCTCCTCACGCTTCTAACATCTCTACAGTTAATCATAGACACACCCTTTGCTATAGGTCTTCCATCCACCGTGACTACAGTAACCTCATCTCCAACTCTAACACTATTGGAGCATCTAATTACACCAGGTGCATAGAGGTTTGATCCAAGGTAGACGGATTCTGCTGCATACTTATCAGCTACGACAATCTTATCATAGTCCTGAAGCTCTATAGCGAACGGCCCCTCTACGAAAAAGTATATTGCTTCATCAAGTTCTTCATCCAGAAAAACAGCTAAACCTCTGGCTCTAAGACGGTCTACAACCTCCTCTACACTAATCCTAAGAGTATTCACTCTAGCGTACATTCTACTACTCGGTCTGGAGATAGCGTCTAGAAAAACGCTATACTCATATCCATACACCCTCTCAATAGCGCTCAGAACACCAGCATCGTAGCTCAGCACTGCAGATCACACACAGCATAGCACGATAAGGTTAATAAAACTTCTAAAACCATAGATTTAATCAGTATTCCGATAAGGTGCCGGGGTGGCCGAGTGGTCTAAGGCGGTGGGCTCGAGACCCACTGGGGGTCCCACCCCCGCGCGGGTTCAAATCCCGCCCCCGGCGCTTTAGATAAGCACCACAAAGGTCCGATGCAAATCGATGGGCGGTCTGAAGAAGTGATGAACCATTGTAGAGTTAAAGGGCCGTGGAAACACAATAAAACTTTTAATCACGAGCAACACATACGGTTACCAGGGGCCCGTAGCTCAGTCTGGCAGAGCGCCCGGCTGATAACCGGGAGGTCGGGGGTTCAAATCCCCCCGGGCCCACTTCTACACGCAGAACCGCCATCTACTATCTTCAGTCAGCATGCTGAATTCAGCAGAAGCATGCCATGAAATGCATACATGTAGTACTCATAATTTTAAAGCCTTATAACCCCAGAAGCAGTTTGAAGGTAACAGGTGGGAAATCTCTATAGAGGCAGGCGGGGGTGCCCGAGCTAGGCCAAAGGGGGCAGGCTCAAGACCTGCTGGCATAGGCCTGCGTGGGTTCAAATCCCACCCCCCGCACCACAACTATTTCCGGCTTCAAATCCCACCTCCAACGATCTTATTAGATTAAGGTGCTAGAGAGGTGTTGACGGTACACGGTATCAATACAGCTTATTAGGTTTATTACAGGTAGAGTGTGTTGGTGTGCAGGTAGGGCCAGGGGGCCCGCCCTCCCCTACACCCGAAACGGGCGTAATGCGGGGGTCAGTAACCCTGCTAATGGATGTGCATAGACATAGATGGAGACCGGCACCACTATGAACTTCGCCCTGTGGGGCTAGCGATGGTGGAGCTGCCTCTGGAGGGAGGCAGCTACCACCTTTACAGGGGGAAAGCGGCCAGGCCCGGAAGGGAGCAACCTAACCCCTGGCGCTAGCGTTCACAGGTCAACGAAGTGAGGTTTGGTGTCGGACCCCTCTGTCTATGTCTATGCACATCCATTAGCAGGGGGCTGCACACCGTGATTAAATCTGAATGTTGATTCGACTCACTCTAGGTTGCAGGATTGGATGTCGTGGTTGGTGCTGTAGCTATGCGTATAGAGGTTATTGATGATAGGCATGGTGTGATTAAGGCTAGAATTGATTTCGAAGATGATTTATGGTTGCTGAGTTTGCTGATATCTAAGGGGGATTTAGTTAGAGCTGCCACCTCTAGGGATGTTAGCTTAGGTGAGGAGAAGAGAAGAATACCGATGGTTCTAACCATCAGTGTTGTAAAAACGGAATTCCAGGCGTTTACCAATAGGCTTAGAGTACACGGTGTTGTTGTTGATGGTCCTGAGAGGTTTGGTGTAAAAGGTTCTCACCACACAATCTCGGTGGGCGTTGGTGATGAGGTTACACTCTACAAGAGTTCCTGGAGTCCTAAACTACTTGATGAGCTTCTAAAACTTGTTAGACCTATAAAGCTCATTCTAGTTGCTGTGGATTTTGATGAGTATGGTATTGCCATAGTGCAGAGTCAGGGTATGAGGGTGATTGATGAGAGGAATATATCGCTGCCTATTAGTGGTGAGGGATTTGAAGAGGCTAAGGAGAGAGAACTGAGGGAGCTTGCTAGAAGAGTTGTTGAGTTGACTAGAAGGTTTGAGATAAACACTATCGTGATAGCCTCTCCAGGCACTCTAAAAAATGAGCTTAAAAAATATGTAGAGGAGCTGCAGCGTGGTATAAATGTCTATATCGATACCATTGCAAATGGTGGATATGCAGGTCTGCAAGAACTTCTTAATAGAGATGTTGTTGGGAGAATACTTAGAGATTTAGCCATTTCAGAAGCTGTGAAGATGCTCTCCAAATTCGACTACCTTCTAGCTAAGGATATAGATAGAGTTGCCTATGGCCTGAATACCATAGAACTTGCAGCAAGCATGGGTGCTATAGAAGAGCTTGCTATAAATGATGAGATGCTTAGCGGTTTTGATGATACAAAGAACAGAGTTGAGGAGATTCTAAGAACAGCTGCTGAGAAAAACGCTAAGATAATCATAGTCCCTTCAGATACACCACCAGGACAGAGAATAAAGATGTTGGGAGGAGCTATAGCAATACTCAGATACAGTGTAGGGTTAGATAGGATAGTGTAGAATACGCGGATTTCTACAGCTGGACAGCTACCTCTATTCACTAGAGTCTACAAATCGTGCTACGGATACACGGTAGGCTGTATCCATACAACTACTTTGGCACACCTTCTACAACCTATCATAGGGCAGAACCTGCAGTGCACAAATTGTATAGTAGAAAGAGCTTATAACGCTGCACCCATCCTGTGTATAGATAGCAACTACACACAGATTCAACACTCATTTACAGATCTTTAGCCGGATCTATATTAGATTCAACAGTGTAGATGCGGGCTTAGTGAAATAGGGTGGCAGGAGTTCATAGAACTGATGGGGGAGTGCATCAGTGGATGAAGCGGCTGATACACAGATAGATAGTATTTGGAAAAATAACCACATAGAGAGTTATAGAGATGGGTCCGACCATATGCATTGAGAGCTATGAGTAGAGCCGCCTCAGCTTAAAATAATATAGAATTCAATGATGGCTGCGAAGGCTTCTGCACATTAGGGAGAAAGCGGATTCCTAGAGCGGAGTTGCTGTGATTACAGGCTATAAACTCCTTCAGCTCTGCTTAAATCTACCAACATATAGTTAAGCACCACTTAACTTCACCAACAGGCTACAGACATTCCAAGGAAACACTGCATAGAACCATGCGCACACCATCAGGCACCATAACCTGAAGGCACTCAGTTTAAGTGATGAGGAGTTCACTAACACTATTAGCACTAATTAACTACTTATTTGCGGGAATACTATTTACTGTATGGCTAATTACTCACTCAGATGCTAAATTATTCTATACATAGATTTATCTCAGTGCATTCAGAATTATGTTTACTGTGATTTAGAATCATTTTATGCTTTAGTACATTCACTAATATATTTAATGGTATACACCGTATAGCTTAGTACTCTGCTGCTAGATCTAGCACTACTCTGTAGAGTTCTCAGTAATACACCACGCTACTCTACTTAATTATAGAGTAGATTGATTGTGCTGCATTTATAGGGTGGAGCATACTTTAGCTAGCTGATTCACTGGTGGGTTGACCAGTGTACAGCTCTAGGAAATCTCAATTTAGATTTATAATTGCTTTGCCGACTATTCTACCTTTGGGCATATCTATGGGTGGAGGGGTGCTGCTAAAGATTTCAGGTAAGATTATAAATCCTGATAAGCCGGATATTGTAAGAGGGTATGCTGAGGTTATTAGAGAGATTACATCAAAGGCATATAGGGTTGTTGTAGTTGTTGGTGGAGGACCCTATGCGAGAAGCTACATATCCTGTTCAAGGAGCATTGGGTTGAATCAGGCACAGTCTGATATGCTTGGTATAGAGGTGTCTAGACTTAACGCACTTCTGCTCGCCTATGCTATTGGTGATGATGTCTACCTGCCAATACCCAGAGGTGTAGAAGATGTTGAAAGGGCGTGGAGTACAGGTAGGACTATTGTTCTAGGAGGGCTCCAGCCAGGCCAGTCAACAGCAGCTGTTGCTGCCATAGTGGCGGAGGTATTGGGGATTAGAAAGGTGCTGTATGCAACAGATGTTGATGGTATATACGATAGGGATCCTAGGGTGTATGGAGATGCTAGGAAGCTCAATGTGGTTTCTGCTGATGAGCTGCCGAGGGTTTTGAGTCAGAGGTTTGAGGCTGGTGGTTATGAGCTTCTAGACCCACTGGCAATATCAATTATTAAACGGAGCTGTATAGAGGTTGTTGTCTTCAATGGTATGAATCCACACAGTGTGTATAAAGCGCTGGAGGGCTCTGTTGGAACTAGGGTTAAGCCGTGCTGAGTACAGAAGTTGTTCAGCTGGAGATGAGCTGCACTTATAGCTCTCCCAGCAATACAGAGTGATTAGCCTGCCGGCTCTGTGGATGATGTTAATCCCGACCGCTCCTGATTTCAGTGAGGATGCGGTGGCTGTCTGACACAGTACGGCTTAGGTGGTCCTATGATATTCCTAGTGACATGCGATACAGGTTTTGAGAGTGTTTTAACGGAGGAACTTACAGAGCTTACTAACTGTTCGGTAAAGCACGTCTCCAGCGGTAGGGTGTTTATAGAGGCTCCAAGCACTAGGCTAATCGACATCCTAAGGTCTAGAATAGCCAACAACCTATACATGCTTATCTGCATCCGTAGTGACATTGCTAAGCTGGAGGATATATACAGTGCAGTTAGAGAGCTGGATTTTACTGAGTTCATCGACCCTACACAGAGTTTTGCAATCAGGTCTGAGAGAATCGGCCGGCACAGTTTTACAAGCATTGATATAAGTAGGGTAGCGGGACAGGCTGTAATAGACAGCTATATATCACTTAGAAAAACAAGATTAAGAGTAGATCTAGAGAACCCAGATGTTGAAATATACATTGAGCTGAATAGAGATAAGCTTATAGTGGGTTTAGCACTATTCAGAACCTCAATGCATGTAAGAAGGTACAGATTGTTCAACCATCCCGTAGCTCTAAAACCAACAATAGCAGCATCCATGCTTAGATTGGCTGGATGGAGACCTACAGAGGGGGTTATAGACCCAATGTGTGGAGGCGGCACAATAGTCATTGAAGCTGCCTTGGTTAGCAAGGGTATAGAAATTCCGTGCATCAATAAGCAGAATATTAATGTAGGTGTGCTGAGGAGGGTATCACAAGAAGTAGATAGAGGGTTGGAGAAACTGTGTCGAAAGAGTACTACAGAGGGAGACTATCATAGAGCCCACATAGGGATAGACATCAATCCTAGATTCGTCGAGGGGTCTGCTGTAAATGCTAAGAGTGCAGGTGTGGATGACGCGGCAGTATTCCTTGTAGGAGACTCGCTAAAGCTTGTCCCAAAGGTTAAGCAGATCGAATATGAGTTTGGTGCCTGTATCAACACAGCAGTATTCAACCCTCCATACGGCTATAGAATGAAGCCGCAGAGGTTCAAAAGACTCAGTGAGCTGTATATGGGAATTCTAAATGTGTTGAAGGATCACAGTTTTAGAAGGGTGGTCTTCATAACATCTGCTACAAGAGTTGCTGAGCGGGCGCTATCGAGTTTTCGAGATATAGCTGTGAATAGAGTTAGGGTTGTATACGGCACACTACAATCCTGTGTGTACATAGTTAACCTCTAGATGCTGCATCAGCTCGTCGCAGGATCTTCACATATTCCGATTGCTGTCTGGGGCGACATCATCATCTGCTGCAGCATAGGGATACAGCTTACAGCTGGGAACCCACAGCTACCTAGTATCTAACTCAAATATAAATCATGAAGCTGGTTGTGCATTGGGCTAGTACAAGCGATGTTGACTGCTTTATATTGCTCCGAAGAGGTGCAGCTTCCTCGGCTCTATACTAATACCTATCCTCTCTAGATTGGTGTAGAGGTTGATTAGTGCTTCCTCTTCGTTTCTTGCCTGCTTTGGTGGGTGCTTGAAGTAGGGTGCTGATGCCCAGTGCGGACAGCCCTTAACACCTCTCTTTTTTAACGCTACTGCTAGTCTGACGACATCCATTAGAACAGCAGACGCCATAGCCTTGTCGTCAACTACGAGCTTGAGATCCATTACCACAGGTATTCCCAGAAACCCTCTGGCTTTAATGTAGATGTATGAAACCTTGGTATTACCCAGAAATGGTATGTAGCCACTGGGACCTGCATGAACACGCTGGAAAGCTTCTTCAGGTTTTGGCAGAGTTGAGGTGACAGCTGCAGTCTTGCTTATCTTCTTACTTGCAAGTCTCGTTTGCTCAAGCATGTTCTTAAAATCTGTATTGCCGCCTACATTAAGCTGGTACGATTCAGCAATCTCAGCCCCTCTCATAGCTACCAAACTTGTGAGGGTTCTGTGAACAATGGTTGAGCCTAGCTGGCCCTTAATATCATCGCCTAGGATGATGGTATAGCTCCTTTCAAACAACTCACAGCAGCTCCTTTCACTTGCTAGGAACTCTGGTATGCAGTTGATAAATGCTACACCTGCTCTCGCTGCAGCTTCAGCATAGAATCTCGATGCTTCAGAGCTTCCTACAGGCAGTAGATTCACCAGTACATCAACACCGTAGCTTTTCAATTCATCAGCAAGATCATCAATTGTCGGCTCCTTTAGGGGCGCAGGCTGAAAGTCGTCAACCATGTGTGCTGCCACACCATCTAAAATCCTGCCCATCCTAACAGTTACTCCCAGATTCCTGATGTCCACCAGCTTTGGCACAGTATTCGGCTTAGCAAATATTGCTTCGGCTACATCTTTACCGACCTTAGTTCTAGCCACATCAACAGCATAGACAATCCTAATATCACTGGCCTTGTAGCCATCAATGATCTCGTGTATTAGACCTACAGTGTCCTCTGATAATCCATAGTATTCTATTGCTTGGATGAACATTGCAGCTATGTTTCCTACACCAACTATTCCAACTCTAACCATATTTACACCAATATATATTTTTAACTACATATATAGTGGAGAGGTGTATATAAACCTTATCCTAACTAAAGTATACTCTAGGAGCATAGCAGGTAGTAGGTGCACGCATATAACAGAGTCGAGAGCTCTAAAGAGGCTGAGAAGAAAGATAACCATTGAGGTGCTGTGGATATATATAGCAAAAGCATTGAAAAACTCAGAGCCTCTTAAAGCATATGAAATTAGAAAGAGGTTGAGAGAGCTGTATGGATTGAGAGTATCAGCAGTAACAGTGTACAGCGTTGTCTATAGAATGCATAGAGAGGGCCTTCTTGAGAAAACTAGTGTAGGCGGAGAAACTCTGTACAGACTATCTGAAAGAGGGTTGGAGGAGCTCGAGAAAGCTCTGGAACTAATTGAATCTGTGACAAGCATGCTTAGAGCATAGCTTAAAGTGTAGCAAGTTAGGGGAGGGCTACCTCTTGTAACCCACGAATCTTCTAACTCTTGAGAGAAGACCTGAGGTTCTAATTGGAATTACGATACAGCTCCCCGATGCAAGGTGGTGTAGAGACAGTGCAACTAAGCTATACTTTACACATGCACTACTACCCACTACTCTAAATATAGCTCTATTAAGATCGGATCTAAATGAAAGTAGGGTAAGGCTACAATCTAGCTTCACCACATGGCCTAGAAAACTGTTAACTGCTTTCTCAATATCTTCACCCAGCTTCTTAGCATCGATATTATCAAGGCACACAACCTTAGCTAGAATGTACCTCTTCATCCTTCTGTACCTCTTTCTAATTGTGAGTGCCAATCCGAATTCATTGATAAGATTGGTAGCAATATGGCGAACATCCCTGTAGAGTAGAGCTACAACTACGATAGATGCTAGTGAGAGTATGAGGGAGGCCAGCGCTATGTGTATCACTATGCAATCACCTGTAGTTGAGCCAGGTTAGAAGAAGCTCGGTCGGATAGACCTCCATAATAAGCCTTCTCTCCCTTTTTGTGAAACCGATATAGAATAGAATTATGTCCAGATGCGTGAGGGATAGAAGTTTTCTTCTCTCGTTGGAGGCTGTGGACAGCACTATACCTACATCCAACTTTAATGCCCTCTCAATTATATTGCCAAGCATGTATAAGCTCTTCTCAGCAGAGATGCTCAAATTAGATGTAGTAAATATATCAACGAAGGGATGTACGTGCACTTCGATATACTTATTCCTCCCGCCGGACTGGTGCATAAAATTAACCTGGCTCTCGTTAACCACCTTAATGGAAGTAGGAGTAACAACAACTACTGAAAGTCTGTGGATTTTTGCAAGTCTTCTAGCGCTTCCAGTATCCGTAGGAAGGCAGCCCACAAGTATGGACTTCTCTAATGCAAAGCATTTCTCAAGCGATCTTTCACTAACCTTAATGATCCTTCTCGGCACAACCAATATCTCTCTATTTACCCCATGTAAATCATTTGTAAAACATTCCACTCCTACACTAGCGTCAAGACCTACAACCTGTAGGTCGGTGTCTACGTATGTAATGTAGAAGACTATATCACTGCATACGCTAAGAGCTATAAACATGTTCGCTCTCATTCCCCTTAACCTCTTTCAGCACCTTCTCCAGAAAATCCTTTACAGCTTCCGCAGATCTAATCATTGAGAATGACACTGCAATTTTTATTGAATCGTCACCCTCATACAATGTAATATTACCAAGGTACGCCTCCTGCTTATCCAGTCTAATAAACAGTTTATTATCCTTGACATCGTACCTCATATCGAGTGAGCTGAGTAGGTACCTCCAATCAGTATCGCTAATCATTGACAAGACGTATCTAACGACCCTATAGGCATCCTCCCCCTTCACTCTAGTCTCGAGCTTCACTATGGGGTTACCATAGTAGCCGTGGAGAACCTCGGTGTGCAGCTTAGCTACAGATCTGATCTCTGAAGGAAGGACATTCATCAAGCCCTTCTTAACCTTGTCTAAATCCTCTGTAGCGTGGCAGTGTGTTGATATAGCTACCTCTGAAAGCTCTATTCTTCTAGTCACTTCTATACACCTACACTGCAGCAACTACCTCTACTACATCACCATCCTTGAGAACATAGTCTCTTCCTACCCTTTGCTTAGTTTTAGCATCTATTGCATATAGAAATCTTTTGCCGAGATCTGTGTGGACCATGTATGCAAGCTCCACTACCTTAGTACCGTTTGGAACTAGATAGGCATCAGGCAGTGTGTTACCCTTGCTATCCCTATACGAGCTTGAATCCTCGACGGGATATACAACAATTCTGTTCAGTGCATCGAATACAACACTGTTGAGTGTCTGTTGTACACCTGTACTTCCGAACTCCTTTAATACCCTACTGACGCTCTCCAGCGCCTTTAGCTGCTGCTGGGTAATGCTGCTAGAGCTTTTTATCCTAAATGCTGGATCGCCTGGTAGGTACTCTATTAAATTCTTTTCAGCAGCTCTCCTAAGTATGAGCTCAGCTAGGGCAGAAACTGGAATGATGATTCTATCTGGCAGCCTCTTTTTCATCTCTTTTAAAATATCTGCAGCCTCGGGCACATCGATCTTATTAGCCGCAATCACAATAGGCTTTGCTACAACTCTCAGGTTGTGTATGAATACCTTCAGCTCTTCCTCCCTCCAGCTAGATGGTTTCACACCATCCAACTTTGAAAGGGTGAGAGCCTTGACGACGTGCTCCCTTGCAATAGAGAGGCCGGACAATCTCTGTGTTAGAGAATCCACAATCTGTCCAGGATTCATGTGGTCGAGACCTCTGGAGAATCTAGGCCAATCACGCGAGACTATACCATACATCCACTCCTCATATTCATACTCAATAGCTAGGACATCGTCCACAGGATTTCTAAATCCAGGTTTCACAGGCCTACCATCCTCATCAGTGGATCCCGATGCATCTACAACGTGTATCAGCGCATCAGCTTGTCTAATAGAGTCTAGAAATCGATTACCGAGACCTCTACCCTTATGGGCATCTCTAACTAGACCGGGTAGATCAACTAGCACTATCGGAATGAAGCGTTCGCCATTTATGCATATAGATGTAACAGGGGTGCACCCACCGAGACCGAGCTCTCTATGTACACATGGTTTACGCACGTACGCGATACCTGTACTGGGCTCCAGCGTTACAAATGGTCTATTCTCAATTTTTACAGGTATTAGAGTAGCTGCAGAGAAGAATGTTGATTTACCTACATTTGTCTTACCAAGTAGACCTACATAGATCTTTGGCGGGGCAATAGCCTTTTTCACCTCATCGTTAAAAATTTCATCACAGCTTAAAACCTATTAATGCTTATATGCTCTCTACATGTAGCAGAATTGTAGGCTGTTGCAGAAAGGTGCTGTATTTGACGAAATCCCTATACAACTACATCTCTGAACAGTGGAAAAAACCATACGAAGGTGAGCATGGAGGATTGATGAAGCAGAGGTTGATGGAGTGGCGCAGACAGCCGTCAATAGTTAG
>JANXEL010000085.1 GCA_025058535.1 Ignisphaera sp.
CCTTACTTACTAAACCTTTCTGGCAATGGCCTTCCACCACTTTTCCCTCCAAAATGTAGCAGAAACGATTCAAAGATTTTGTCTGAGACTGGCGTAGGTATCTGAATAGAGGGAGCTGTGCTTTTAAATCCTCAATGTTTACAGAAAATTTGATGAGCAGTGGGTAAAGAGATTAGAGTGTACAGAAACGAGGATGTACAGAGAGTAGTAGCCTTTATACCGCCCAACCATCGGCACATTAGGCTAGTTGTAGAGTTCAAGGATCAGATTATTGTGATGAATGAAGCGGCAGTTGCAGCAATAGTTAGAGCATACATAGATGTTGCCACACATCCAACCAGAAAGGCAGTTGAATTGGCACATGCTTCAATTACTGAGAGAAAGCCTGGCTACGCTAAGGATCAGCTGATAGAGACTACGGAGAGTGAAGGTGAGATTATAGAACGTAATGTGAAGATCCTAAGAACTCTAGACGAAGCCCGTTAGCTGTGCATTATACCAGCACCTATCAGAAGAAATAGTAGTGAGAGGCCTGGAGCACTGATTAGCACTTATTTAACAATCATCAGACAATTCGATAGGAATTCAACTCTAGCCTAGAGAATTTCCACAGCTCTAGCCACCCTGACCTTCCACACCGGACCGGCAAATTACCTGCATCAACATACAGTCAGCTCCCACCCATCTCTCAAGCTATCAACAGCTGTGATCTCTACCCACAAGATCTCCCCACTCGTGGATGCACAGGTGTATTTGGTAGCTATCTTGTGAAGTGTATGTATGTCACTCCAATTAGTATTGCTATGAAGGCCATTAGTAGTTGAGTCGCTGTGCCGTGTCTTGATGACGCTCTTATAAGTAGGCCTATTGCCGCAGCCCCTACGGCTGATGAAGTTACCAGCGCCATTGCGAAGCTCTCCATGGTCAGCACGGAAATCTCTTCACCAGATATTAATAAAGCCACTAGTGTCGCCCCTATATTTGCTGGTATGGATGCCAGAAAGCTAAGCTTTAGAGAATCCTCTATACTGTAGCCAAGATAGAGTAGGGCTAACACCGTTGCACCCGATCTGCTAACCCCTGGTAGGATGGATAGCGCCTGAATCAATCCAAATACTAATGCATCGGACAGTGTAGCACTCTCCATACTCCTAGACCCATACCTACTGACAACCCCTCTAACTAATGCCTGCATTAGTAGCAGGATTCCAACCAGTAGTGCGGAGCCTCCTAGATCCATCTGCTGAATCATGTATCTATTGACGAGCAGGTATATTGGGATGCCTGCAGCACCTGTTACAAGTGTTGCAACCACTAGAAATTGCAGCACACATCTGTGTCTGTAGATGCCTCTGAGATATCTGTGGAAGTAGATTGTAGCTGAGGCCACGGTGCCTCCCTGTAGTGCTATAGCCAGTGCGTATGACTGGTGGGGTGTATAGCTGAAGAGCAGAGATGAGAGGAGCATCAGTACGGATTTGCTTGACACTGGTAGCCACTCGAAGACACCCTGCACAACTCCCAGAGCCGCTGCTTCCCACTCCATAGCCAGCACCAGTAGGCTGTTGCACTTAGGTCCATCTACGGATCATCAATACTTATATACTTTTTCCAACCCTTTAGTGAAGGGCATGATGGCTGTGCAGAAGGATAGGCTAATAGGCACCCTGCTAATAGCAACTTCAATCGTAGCTGTAGCTGTATACCTCTGGCTACTGTTTATCCCACCCATAGCTGGCGTTGACATAATCTTAATAAAGATCACAGCTGCTGTGGCAATAGTTGCAATCTTCGGCATCCTGGGGTGGATAGGCTACACACTTGCTACAACACCACCACCAAAACCCATAGAGGAGATTGAGAAAGAGATTGAGGAGGAGCTCAAGAAGTTGGAAAAGGAGACAGCTGCATCTCAGCAGCCGGGGTAGCAACCCTCTTAACTGTTTGCCAGACTCAATCAGGCCTTTTTTAATTTCAAATCAGTCTCTACAGTTGATTTTTAGAGTGCTAAACCAGCTGTAGTGCTGTGACAGAATGGTGCTGTAGCTTGGGAAGGATTCTCACACTCATTGAGGATAGGAAGAGGGTTCAAAGGGAGCTAGAGCGCAATCTTCCTACTGAAGTTGTTGAAAGGGCGAGAAGGGATCCTCATAGGCGCAGGATTCCAAGACCCTGTGGGATAACTATACATACAAGTGTTGGCTGCAGCAATAGGTGTGTCTACTGCTACATCTATGATATGGGGTTTCCAGCTACAGTTGAGAAATATCCTCTAACTGCTGAAGGTGTTGTGTACGCACTATCCCTTAATCGATATGTGGCTCCAGCAAGAACTCTAGCTGCCTACGGCTCCGTAACTGAGCCGTTCAATCCAATAACTAAGAGCTTCTCCCTGAAGCTAATGAAACTCGTGCATAGATACCTAGGGCTACCAAGCCAGGTATCAACTAAGAGCATTCTGAATGGAGATACTGTTAGCGGCCTTGCAGCTGCAGACCCAAGGTTCAGCATACTCGTAACAGTTGTTACAATTGACCGAGCAAGAGTTCTAGAACCCTATGCCCCAAGCCCAATAGACAGAATTGTGCACGCAGGCTATGCATCTAGATACCTCCACACTTCGCTGTTCATAAGACCCGTAATCCCCGGTGTAACGGATGCTGAAATCGATAGAATAATTAAAGTCTCGGTAGAGCACGGTGTTAAACACATTGTCGTAGGTTCTCTTAGGGTGACGAGGGGGGTTCTAAGTAGAATACATGGTGTAGATCCACAGCTGCACAAGGACATCATCAGCAGGCTTTCTAGGGAGCCCAGAGGTGGGCAGATCACAGTAGCGGAGACCGATGTGAAGGATAGGATCATCAGGAGCGCTATGGATTACCAGCTGAAGATCTACACATCGGCATGCCAGGCGAATATAGATGCTCATAAAGAGTTCTGCAACATGTGCAGAATGGGTCCATGCGGTAACACAGGTAGGGTTGGGGCCGCAGATGAGGGTGACATTGCTGAATTTCTAGAGCACAGTGGCATCAGACTCGGGGGTATAAGATTATCCAGAGATGGTGTAGATATAGAGATGAGAGGTAGGATTCGTAGAGAGAGAATAGAATACGTGAAGAGGTTTTTGGAGCAGGTACTCAGATTGAGGGTGGAGATAAGGAATAGGTAGTGCTGATGGGGTGGCTACCCCAGCATAGGTCACGAAACCTGTTTCGAAAACTCATTCTCGCTGTACAGAAAGGCGAGTTGCACCCACACATCATGCTAACTATTTATGGTGCAACTCCATGCTACAGATTCTGCCCTAATTTCATCTGTTCACCATTTTGTAAAAAAAAATAATAGCTGAGTAAGTGTCCTACTGGAGGTGTGGATGGTGGGTGGTCTAATGACCCAGCAACAGAAATCGGGTGTGGGTGAAGCTGCAAAAGAGGTTGGCAGCGCTACCATTCGAGTAGCCATCTACGTGGTTCTGTACGTGCTTGTTAGTGCTGTAGCTAGGTACATATTTGTATCGCTCTTCCCATCACTTGGACTGCACATCAGCGAGTACGAGGTGTATGTACAAATTCTTCTTGCAGTAGCATTTGGATACCTAATAGTTTCAGGTGTAGCACAGATTGTCTATGCATCGCTAAAGCCAAAGTACGGACATCCAGCAGCTGCAGCCACGAGAAACATTATAAAGATTGTTGGTGTAGGTGCTCTAGCTGCAGCTATAGCAGGTGGCATAGCTGGAGGTGCAGCTGGAGTTGCACTTGGAGGCTTCATAGGTATTGTAATTGGTTTCGCATCTCAGCAGGTTTTGGGTCAAGCTATTGCAGGTCTCTTCCTACTGATTGCAAGACCGTTTAAAATTGGCGATAGCGTTGTGCTGGTTGGCGAAGATGGGGAGGTCCTGGATGTAGCAACGCTCTTTACAACGGTTATGAAAGCTGATGGTGTACGCGTACTAATTCCAAACAGCAGCATAATTTCGAGCAAGATATATATAAAAACAAAGAAGTAGAGCTGAAATTTTTCAAACAATACAGCACAGATACCTTGAAGTCAAAAAGCTTTTTTACCAAAAGAAAAAGAAAGCAGCTCTAGCATTAACAGGTTACTAAAGCTCACCCTATCACAGTTTATGATATCTCAAAACTCTACTCCAGAGCAGAGAGATCAGCTCTCTATCAAGATAAATTTATACTCCTTCCTAAGATTTCTCACTACTGGGGTTAGGCAATGAGTATATTTGATAGGTACCCGTGTGGATACGACGTGGATATTGGGTCCAGTGAGGCTCAGAAAGTTAGAGCTGAGCTCGTACAAAAGCTGAGAAGTGTTTTGGCTGTCCAAGGAATGCGGAAGCCTGTGGTTAACGATATTTTCCACCGTGTGGGCTATATATCCCCAGATAGTGTAAGGGTTGTGAATTATCTCCGCAGAAAACCTGTAGCTATCTTTAATCCAGGGGCTGTTATCCGCGGTTCAAAGCTCTGGGTTTTTCCCCGCATTGTATTCGACTACTATTGGTATGTCTCTAGCATAGGGTTCTTTGAAGTGGATGTTGGTAGCATTATAGATGGACGCCTAGAGAGCTCCATTGATGTAGAGCTCGTTTTAACTCCTAGTGAGAGCTGGGAGATCTACAAGGGCTGTGAGGATCCCAGGATATTCATCCACAACGATGTACTCTACATTCTGTACACTGCTGTCGGCACTAGCCAAGGGAATCCAATTATAATAAGGCAGGCAATGGCTCTTCTAAATAGCAGCCTTAGTGTGACTAGAAAGCTGTGTTTCGCTATATGCACAAGAAATGGTGTGAGGTACAGAACGTTCTGGAAGGATAGCGCTATACTCGATCTAGAGCCTCCAGGAGTGAACATGCTGACTAGACCATCGATACCAACCAACGAAAGCTACATAGATGTGAACTGGTTTGGGGTAGCGGATATGGAAATAGGCTGCTTCGATCTGGAGACCATGGAGCCCGTTATGGGATTTGAGAAAGAGTTTGAGTATAAAGTTGGGTGGAGCA
This sequence comes from Ignisphaera sp., assembly GCA_025058535.1. Classification (GTDB taxonomy): domain Archaea; phylum Thermoproteota; class Thermoprotei_A; order Sulfolobales; family Ignisphaeraceae; genus Ignisphaera. Next base: position 5,033 of record JANXEL010000085.1, read on the forward strand.
CGAATACACTCAAGGTTTCATCTAACGAGTACCTAGTTGGGTGGCACGCTGTAGGGGTAGACAACGTATATAGAAACGGTCTTGCCGTCATCTCTAGAGAGGGTGAGCTTCTAGGTGTATCAGACTACCTCCTAGCGCCAAGGAGAGAACACACGGAGTTTTACGGAGATAGACCAGGTGTTGTATTTGGAAATGGTTTAGTAGAACATGGAGAGTACATAATTTGGGTTGGTGGTGTTTCAGACTACTGTATCGGGATCTTCAAAACTGAAAAGAATAGAGTTTTTGAAAGGATCAGGTGGTTGAGGGGGTAGATGCCATAGGTGCAGTTTAATCAATCTAGATGAACAATAGCAGAAAAAGTATTCTGAGAGAGGGCAGATGTAAAAAAGGTGGTATAGTGAAGTGCTCTTACTACTTATCTATTCAAGCTACCTTCTTTTTATAAACCATCCTATTCCTATCCCAACTATTAGTAGTACTATTGCTAACACTACTGTTGTTGTCCACTCTGTAACAGCTTGTGTAACTGTTGATGTCACAGTTATGGTTGTTGGGGATACAACAGTCGTTGTAATGGTCACAGCTGTTGGAGCTGGCGTGGGTGTTGGGGATGGTCTTGGCGTGGGTGTTGGGGATGGGATAGGTGCTTTTGCGGATCTTAGCTGCATTAGCTGTATTTTGAATGGGGAGCACCAGAACATTGGATTAACACCCGGGTTTTCTGAAGATGGCCATCCAACCCAGTGATCTGTTACATAGAACAGCAGCTTCTTACAGTCACCTGAAATCATATCAACCATATTGGCTATGAGGTGCTTCTGGATCTCTAGTATTAGCTTCTCTGCTTCTGGTGTGCCTGGAAGTGTTGCTAAAGCTTCCACAATGAGTTTATCTAAATCTGGATTACAGTACCGTGTTGGATTAGGGCTATACTCACCTACTGGCTTAACATAGTCACATCTAAGGCTTGCCACATTCATTGGAATTGCATTGGGGTCGCCGGCCCAGGCATAGCCACCCCAGTATGAACCTACCTCAAAGAGACCATACTGCCATTCCCTCCAGAATGGTGTTGCCTCCAGTGTGACTATCTCTACATCTATTCCAAACTCCTTCCACGCTGCTGCAACGCCGTGTCCCAATCTAATTGCATCTATCTCATATGTTGGCACATTTAGCTTTATTTTCCATGGCCTTCCATCCGGTAGTCTCCACATACCATCGGATCCTCTTGTAAAGCCTACACCCCTCAACAGCTTCTCAGCAACATCAGGAGCATACTTCCACCAGCCTACACCCCATGTAATCCTTATTCTCTCTTGGGGCCACTCTGTCTTTATGTACCCCTTTGCCTTAGCCCAGCTGTATATCCTCATAGGTATATCAGGATCAAATGGATAGAACTTGGTGCCATCTGGTAGAGATAGGTGGAACTCTTTTAACCAGGGTAGTAGAGCTTCAGACCACTTTAGATCTGAGAATAGTGAAGCTGCAGCAGGTACTGCTACTAGACGCTGTATACCCTCCCAGGACTCTATCATAACCTTCGTTATATTTACAGCTAGAGTTAGTGCCCATCTAACCTCTGTTAAATTGTATGGGTACTTTGCCTTATTGAAGTATATACCTCTTACAGTTGGGTCGTGGCCCCAGAAGTATGGCCACTCTGGCTGCCAGGCCTTTATCCTATCCCCCATTGTTGCAAGGACAGCTCGGAATGCCTCTGGAGAAGGATCAAACATGGTATCGAGCTCCCCAGCGTATAGAGCCATGAGTTTAGCAGGCTCATTTATAAACCCTCTCATGAGGACCCACTCTGGTCCTCCTGGCCAGTTAAACCTCCTTACAATATGGCCCATACTACTCCTCAGATAGTCATCTCTTCTCTTGAAGAGGAACCACATACCTGCTGGATCATGTGAGTGGAGCACATAGGGGCCTATGCATATTGGTGGATAGAATTTATCTGCATGAATATTCTCTATACCTATCTTCTCAAAGTAGTGCGCTGGCATCATGTATATAGCTCCCCATGTCTGGATTGTAAATGCATAGTGGAAGTATGGATTGGGACTCTTGAGTCTAAATTCTACTGTGTAATCATCTAATGCTCTTACACTCTCAACCCATGTTGTTATAGTTGCGTGGCACCCTAGATTTGGGTTTCCAGCACAGGCATTTACCGTAAATACGAGATCTCTAGAGGTGAGTTTTTCCCCATCACTCCAATATACATCATCCCTCAGCTTCACTATCATGATCTTAAAACCATCTCTATACTCCGGCGGTCCAGCTGTGAGGACGTCAACTGAAACTCCGCTCGATAGGTTTGTATACCATAGAGAGTCTAGACAGAGCTGGTGGAAGTGTCCAATAGGTATACCTGGAACCCATGCATTAAACTGGTCGGGCGTTGGGGTACGCCCGTGTATAATATCGAGAATTACAACATCCTCTCTCTTAACGCCTGGTGGGAGTGGTAGCTGTGCATTGACTGGTGAGGCTATAGATAGCAGGGATGATATTAAAATTGCTGTAAATACAATCAGACCTACGGCTTTAATGTGCGGAGTACGGAGCCTTACAACCATTACTAAATTCACCCCAGAATAGACGGATAGCCATACTATCTTTTTAAATTTTAATGAAAAATATTTAGCTATCTTACATAGAGCCAACACATAACGGTTCTCTCATCCACAGCTACATGTGGTGGTTCTTTACTACCACACTTTGGCATTGCATAGGGGCATCTACTGGCAAATTTACAGCCAGGTGTTAGAAACTCACCAATTTCAATAGATGATAGCTTTACAGGCTTTATCTTTTTCCTTATCTCTATATCTGGCTCTAGTATTGAGTTCAGCAGCATTTTTGTATATGGATGTAGTGGTTCACTATACACATCGCTCATAGGCCCTCTCTCAACGAGTACACCTCTGTACATAACGGCTATCTCATCCCCTATGTAGTACGCTGTTGCAAGATCGTGGGTAACGTATATTATTGTCGATCTAAGCTTGTCTCTAATTTCTCTAAATGTGTTTAGTACGCTTACCCTAAGTGATGCATCAAGCATGGAGACAGGTTCGTCGGCTAGTAGTAGGCGTGGTCTTGATAGTATTGCTCTCGCTATAGATATTCTCTGAAGCTCCCCACCAGAAAACTCCTTTATACTCTTTCCTCTTACCCTCTCTAGATCCAGGCCCACGAACCGTAGTACTTCATCTATTATAGGGCTCGCCTCTTCACGACTCTTTATATTAAGGAGAAACTTTGCAGAATCGTAGAGATAGGTATCGATTCTTCTAATTGGATTGAACGATTCGTACGGATCCTGAAATACTGCCTGCACCTCCCTCCTATACCACCTAACACCCTCTCTATTAAGCCTAAATACATCCCGTCCTCTATATACTATGGTTCCACCATCGGGTATCAGCATCCTTAAAATCAGCTTCAGTAGAGTTGACTTACCGCTTCCTGTCTCACCTATTACTACAAAAATTCTTGCTGGTTCACTATATAGCTTAAATGAAACAGAACTTAGTGCCTTAAACTTTTTCAGCCCCAGCAGTCCATAGCCGAACTGCTTGGTCACATTGTTAACATCTAGAAGAATTTCTCCGCTAATACACCATCACCTCCCATCACGTGAGTAGAGCCAGCACCTAACCCTATAGCGGCTTCCAACAATAGTCTCTGGCGGCTCTTCTCTTCTACACACATCCATTGCATAGGGGCACCTCGGGTGAAATCTACAGCCCGGTGGAGGATTTGCTAGATTCGGTGGAGAGCCTAGTATACCCTTTTTTAGGGTTCTCTCCCCCCTCTTTATAAGAGATTCTATTAAAAGCTTAGTATATGGATGTAGAGGCTCCATAAAGACCTTTTCAGCCTCTCCATACTCAACAATGTTTCCCGCATACATAATCGCTATTCTATCATCCATATAAGCGTGAACCCCCATGTCATGCGATATGACTATTATTGAGCACTTGTTACTCCTCTGCCACTCCTTTAAGAAACTTAGTATACCAAGCTGTGTAACAACATCTACAGCTGTTGTAGGTTCATCGGCCAGCACAACCCTTGGTCTAAGCATGAGGGCGAGAGCTATCACTATCCTCTGCCTCATACCTCCAGAGAGCTGATGTGGATAGGCATTTATAGCATCCACGGGGAGCCCAACACTATTAAAGACCTCTCTTATATAGTTTACAACATCTCTCTTACCGATCTCCATTCCATGAAATTTAAATGTCTCAATAAAGTGGTCTCTTATCCTCTTCATAGGGTTTAGCACATTCATGGAGTTCTGTGGTATGTATGATAGTGTTTTCCACATAATTTCCCTTCTAACAGTATCCCTATCACAAGAAAGCATATCTATAAAACCTTTATCACCTGCTTCTATTAATACTCTTCCACGTCTAACAGTTAAAGGAGGCTCTACAGCACCATATATAATCTTTGCAAGTGTAGATTTTCCGCAGCCAGATTCGCCAGCTATCCCCAGAACTTCATTCCTTTCTAGTGTGAGGGACACACCATCCACTGCATGGATGAATACCCCTCTATTCGGGACGGTGTAGCCACCATCTATATCCTCAGCTACTAGAATATGCAACCCACCACCGCCTATCTGAGTATGTGGAAGTGCCATACGCTATACACCTACCGTCAGGTACTCATCAAGTTTGACACCAAGTGCGTACAACGAAAGTATAAATGCTATAAGGAACAGCGTTGGTATCATGTACCACCACCACAGTCCCAGTATAAATGCCTGGAAGTGCATGGACCAGTAGAGAGTAGTTCCAATTGTTGGTACATCCATTCTCATAGCTCCAAACATTGCCACTGTCGTCTCCATACCAATGCCCCAGAGGGATAGATTGACAAAGCCTATCAAGATGTACCTCAGTATATATGGTATGAAGTCCTTGATCATTATGAGGTACGTGGGTAGCCCTGAGAGATATGATGTGTGAATAAATGTCCTCTCCCTTAAGCTAGAGAGTATGGAGATGAGCGCTCTTGATGGCCAAGCCCATCCAAATATGGATAGTATCAACCCTATCAGCGGCATCGTTATGTAGTCCCTCCACCCATACAGCAGTACGATAAGCACAGGGAGTGGTGGTATTGTGCACATTGTATCTATGAATGTCATTATGGCTGAAACACCTTTTCGAACTAGCACAACAAGCATGCTCAGCACTATAGCCACCGCAATCGAAGTTAGTGCAGTCGTGCCTCCAATAATTATGGAGTTTCTCAATGCTATTGGAACCAGATCGGCTATATTCTGACCCGTTAATGTGGTTCCAAATGGGAAGCTCTGGCTTGGCGGAATACCCTTCGGAACTACATACCATCTGCTGGGATCCACCTTGATGAAGAAAGCAGGGTACACTATGATATATGCTGCAATCCCTAGTAGCACTAATAGCGGTGCTAGAAGCCCCTTATCTTTAAATAGCGTTGGTAGCTTTATGTTCAGTCACCCTACTGCCCAGGGTATCTTATTCTGGGATCTATAATTGGGTACACTATATCTAGTATGAAAGCTGCTACTGCAACCCCCACTATAGACATGTACACTATACCTAGCATTAGGTTGTAATCAGCATTGAGCACCGATGTAACGAGCAGAATACCTATACCGGGGTATGAGAATAGGTATTCAACCAGTGCTGCACCTGTAAATATCATTCCAAGACTAAGGAGGAGGTAGGTAAACTGCGGTGTTATAGCATTCCTCGTAACGTACCACATTATAGTCCTCTGTGGAGCGCCCCTCAGCTTTGCATACTCAACAAAATCCTCGTTTTTCAACTTCATTGCAAGTGATTTCATGCTGAGAAAGTTACCCATCCACCCCCATATAACCATGGCTGTGAGTGGTAGAATGCTCCTTCTAAATGCTATCGACATAATTTCAATGATTGGCTTTCCCCTCATAACCTCTCCAGCTGGTATTGATCCTTTTAAAATAACTACGTAGAATATTAAGTAGGCTATTGCAAAGATTGCAAATGGTATGGGCTGGAGACCCATGGCAAAGTACTCCATTCCCTTTGTAAACCTTCTATGCTTCGATAGAGCTGCTATAACACCTAGAAAGTTCCCTATAAGCCAGGATACTATGGAGGTCTGTATGAGGAGGAAGATACTCCACGGAAGTGAAGCTGAGATTATCTCGGACACCTTCACTGGAAAGTATGTAAATGAGGGCCCCATCTCCCCCATGAAGTAGCCGTAGAGAAACTTTATATACTGCAAGTGTACAGGGTCCCCCAGGCCAAAGAGATCGTATATAATCCTCCTCATTCTCTCAAGCTCTTCAGGTCTTAACTGTAGGGCAAAGGTGGCTAGCCTGGAGACCAGTACATCAGCTGGATTGAATGGCAGCGACCTAGAGACTATAAAGGTTATTGTAAGCCCAATCCATATGGTCAGCAGCATCCTGCCAAATCTCTTGATAATGTACCTTGCAACAGGGTGCATACTAAGCACCAAGTAGGAAATTGTATATAGAAAATAAAAATCTGTTGGTGGAGCATAGCAGAGCTCTATGCACTGCTGTGTACCTCTACTTAATACAGTAGAATGGAGGTAGCATTACTTCACAGAATACTTATCCTAGTAGAGACTCAGAAGCCTCCAGAGCATGAACGAGCTATGGTCGCAAGATCTGATTATTTCTCTGGATCTACCGATATACTATGGTGTATTTGAAGGTTGGGTACGTGAAGGATGCTTAACTCTTCTAATAGGCGCTATGCTAGAGGAATAAAACTGAGAATTAGAGTTCTCAAGCTGTATTTATGAAAAGCTATATGTGAACTGCTCATCAATTTGATGTTGTAGTAAGGCCCGCTGCTGCTATATCTGTTGCAGATCTTACCGGCATTCCATATATGGCCTCTGTGTGGGAGTTCCGCGCTAAAAGCTACAGAATTGATGTTTTCTGAGGGCTATACAGCAACTCCACATAATCTTTACTTTTAGAATGATATGAGGGGTACCTCATTAGTAGTATAGTGGAATGAATAAGAGCCTCGGTTGCTAGTAGTGTTCCCTATCCCTCATTCAGTTAGTAGGAGCAACTACTACAGCTTTATACACAACAGTAGAGAGCCTATGGGTGGTGTTATCAATGATAAGGTTACTGCGTAGACTTTGACAGGTGCAATGGCATTAACTGCATCATCTCCACAGCTAATCTCAGGTTTGGGGAAAGGCTAGAGAGTAGATTGAGGTGCTTGAGGGTATTGATGGATTGATACTGAAGTGGAGATATCTGGAGATCTAAGGAATATGGAGCTGGCCTCCTCAGGACACTCATTAGTGGGGTTGTTGGTAGGTAGTGTCTACCAGCACTCAATTTCAAGACAGCAATAATCCTGTGCAGCAATATTGCTATGGCACTCCCTCAACTGAGGTTCTGCAGAGCACCAGTTTCATGCAGAGGGTAGAAACTCATTTAAGTACAACACAACTCTCTGCTACTTTAAACTCATACTAAACGTGTATATTGGTCATTGAAACATTTTATAGAGAGATGTGAGCTGCATGTTCTACACCAATTGTAGAGGTTGGTGGAGGGTAGAAGGTTAAGGTAAGGAGCAGTGGAGCTTCTTCAAAAACTCTAGTAGAGAGATCTTGGGTGTTAGACCTCAGAGGAAGTTTTATGGAGATTCCCACTCTATCTTGAAGAACTCTCCACTACAGCTCTAATGATGTGAGTGGCTGGGGTGTGAAGATCCTCATCCTGCTCTTAATATCTGAGATACTTATTGGCTGGGGCTGCATGTAGAAGTGGATAAGTATGAGTATATCTACACCAGCTGCTGTGGCTATCTCAATAGCATCTGTATAGGAGCTGTGGCCGTATCTATATGCATCTTTGTAGTAGCCAGCTGCTTCGTGTATCAGCACCCTACAGCCTTTTGCAAAATCGGCCAGCCTAGGATTGTATGCAGTATCCCCACTGTACACAATGCAGAGACCATCAACAGAGATTTTGATTGATGCTGCTGGAACTGGGTGTACAGCTTCTGTAAACTCGACCTCAAAGCTTCTGCCTATTGGAATTCTAGAGCCGTATCTAGCAGTCGTGAAATCTAAGGTACCAGCTGCATTGGTGGAGCCTGTAGCCTCTAGAAGCTTTTCAATAGCCTCACCAACATCATCTATAGAGATTACAGGTATCTTCTCAAAACCTCTATGCCTAGCTATTTGAAGAATTGTTGGAAGACCCAGCAGGTGATCTCCATGTCTATGGGTAATCACAACACCTCTAAACAGGCTATTCAAATCATAGCCACACCTCCTCATAGAGGCATACACACCCTCACCAGCTTCAACAACAATCCACTCACCAGAGCTACTAGCAACAATGAATGATGTCTGCCCCAGTAAAGGCTCAGAAATCCAGCCACCAACACCAAGAAATACTATCCTAGCCACAGGATATCACACTACAACAGGGTAGCAGTGGGAGGTATAAATATTTGAACAGCTCATAGTATCACCTAATCGCCAAATTAAACCTCTACTGCTGCCTCCTCGGAAACCCTCCACACATAGGATTATTTTTAACATAAGTAGAGCTAAAAAGTATGCAATCTTAAACTAGAACCTGCTCTGTCCAGAAGCTCTGAAATACAGAGAGGTATAATTTACAGCTATATTGGCTTACGAAAATCATACAGCATAGACACCTACATAGCACCTTTTCATGAAGATTTCAACAGAAGTTTAACCAGCCTTTAAATAAGTGTGCAAAATAGCTTCTCGACACTAGAAATTTTTAGCTACTATAACTGGAAAATCCAATCTTTATCTACCAATGCAATACATACATCTGTATAAAACAGCCTTCTGTTATACCGATGTTGTGTACGGGGAGCTAAAAGATCATGTAGACTGTTGTTTATAGGACTACATAGTTTAAACTAAGGCTTTACTGCAGGAACGCTTTTCTTGATACTGGCCTTTTACCCCAGTTAGTAATAAAATAAGAATACTCCTACTTCACATGGTTTCTCAGTGTGCCAATGAACTCTACCTCAGCTTCGATGACATCACCTGGCTGGAGGCAGTGTGATGTCCCTGGGGGGCTGCCTAGTGAGATGATGTCCCCTGGATTCAGGGTCATGACCTCGCTTAGAAACTCGATGACCTCTGGGATTCTGTATATCATGTTTCTAGTGTTTGACTCGCCCTCTACGACACCATTTCTTCTACGGGCTATCCTCAGATTGTGTAGATCGATGCTGTGCTCAACTACCTCATCTAGTGATACAATCCAGGGGCCTACTGGTGAGAGTGTATCGAATGCTTTTGATCTCTGCTGATAGAGTACGAAGCCGGGCTGGATCATCTCGATATCGTGGGCTGTTATGTCGCTGAATATTGTTACGCCAAATATGTAGTTGTAAACCTCACCTCTGGAGATGTTCCTAGCCTTTCTGCCTATGACCACGGCCATCTCGTACTCGTGGAAGAGGCACTTAGATTCTGTGCCAGGCCATCTACCACCTCGTGGTATGTAGACGGTATCCTCGTGGCCTATTAGAGTGTTGGTCGGTTTGAAGAAGAATAGTGGTACTTCAGGTTTCGGATACTTTAGCATTACCCTAAACTCCTCGTAGTTGAGCCCAATACCTATAACCTTGGATGGGTTTTGCACAACTGGTAGATACCTTATATCGCTAGCCATACACGCTAATCCTCTTTCAACCAGCTCATGGAGCTCAATTTTAGAGTAGAACCGTATGGTTCTGCTAATAAGCTCTGATGTGATTGGAAGCAGCTCTATGAATCTCCTCATATCTGATGTAAAGCTGTAGACCCACTCCACCACATCTTGATCAGCTATGCCGTAGTTTACCGAGAGCATATCAATGAGTGCTTCCCTCAGGTCTAGAACCGCATTATCTAGAACCAGACCCACCCTCGCATCTCTGCTCCTTACCCTTCTAAATGTAACCAACCTCATGATCTATACCACCACATCTAGCCTGCGACCAGATGAAGTTTCATACAGCCTTATCCTGGCTGGATCTAGCGAGAGATAGATGTCCTCCCCCTCTCTAATCACAGCATCCTTGGGTACAACAACCCTGATGCTGAGATCCCCCACTCTAACAGTTGCTAGAATGTTGGCACCGAGATACTGTATCAGCTCCACCCTTCCCGCTACAGTTCCCTCACCCGGGCTTCTCGATACACTGATATCCATAGGTCTTACTGTTGCTATAGCCTCCCCCTCTCCGTTCTCCGTATTCAGCTTAGCTCTTTTCCTAATCGTTATACTATTTAGCTGGATTAGAACCTCATCATCCATGCTTCTAAAACGCACCTTAAATGTGTTTAGCGCAGGTATGCTGATGAATTCATCGACATCGTGGGAGAGTGGGTTACGGAGAATATTTGCTGGCAAGCCGTACTGCTTCACCCTACCATTCAGTAGAATAGCAGCTCTGTTGCCAATTGTGAACGCCTCCAGAGGATCGTGTGTTGCATAGACTATAGTTATACCCAGCTTGGCTTGGAGCTGTTTAAACCAGACAACCATGTGCTCCCTAATCTTAGCATCGAGGTTTCTAAACGGTTCATCAAGTAGAAGCAGCTTCGGACTAGTGACTAGAGCTCTAGCCAAGGCTACACGCTGATACTCACCACCACTGTACGTACTAGGCTTTCGACTGAGAATGTGTTTGATAGCCAAGAGCTCAGCAACCTCATAAACCCTCTTTCTAACCTCATCCTCAGGAAGCTTTCTAAGCCTTAGTGGAAAGGCTATATTCTCGTAGCCAGTTCTATCCGGATAGACCGGAGGGGTTTCGAAGACCATTGAAAAGCCCCTCAGATAGGGAGGGGTCTCCGTGATATCAGTCCCCTCCACGTACACTCTACCGGATGTAGGTTTCACCAGACCTGCAATGATCTTTAGCAGCGTTGTTTTTCCAGAGCCTGGAGGTCCAGCAATAGATAGTATCTCACCCTTCTCTACACTCAATGTAATGTTATCTAGTGCAAACCGATCGTTGTACTTCTTCGATATGCCCTCCAGCTTAAGGAATGCCATGTCCAACACCAGTGGGGAGAGGCTTCCTACCCGATATCTTATCAAAAACATGCACCTTATTTGGATTTACTGAGAGTCTAACCTTCGACCCAATGACAACATCGTCGTATATCGTAGTGTACACCTTCAGCACAACATCTCTGAAGACCCTTACATGGAGCGCCAGCCTGTCTCCAACAACCTCTATCACCTCGACGCTGCCCTCCACAGCCCCCTTTGCATCGATGGAGCCATCCTCGGGTCTGAAGCCTATGACAACCTCTCTATCCATCAAATTCTCCAGATTATAGAGCTTTGCTACATCATCTAGCGGTATTCTAAAGTTGCCGCTCTCAAGAATGAAGCTCCCACCGTATTTCCTTAGAACGCCCTCAATGAAGTTCATGGTCGGGCTTCCGATAAACTGTGCTACGAATAGGCTCTGGGGATTGTCATAGATCTCTATTGGTGTACCAACTTGCACCAGCTTTCCCTTGCTCATTACTGCGATTCTATCAGAGAGCATCAATGCCTCCAACTGGTCGTGCGTAACGTACAGCATTGTGATACCTATCTTCCTCTGTATCTCCCTCAGCTCCCTTCTCATTTTCTCCCTCGTTCTAGCGTCCACCAGCGTCAGAGGTTCATCTAGAAGTAGAACTCTGGGTTCTACAACCATACATCTAGCCAAGGCAATCTTCTGCTGCTCACTCAAACCAACTCTACCTGCTCTCTTCTCTAGATGTTCTGTAAGCTCTAGTACCTCAGCAACCTCTGAAACTCTTTTACCTACATCACTTGGAGAAATCCTTCTAATCTTTAGGCCGAACGCTATGTTTTCATAGACGCTCATGTGCGGAAACACTGCATACTCTTGAAATACTAGACACACATCGCGTTTCTGTGGCGGTAAGTCCGTAACATCCTTTCCCCCAATATAGACCCTTCCTCTATCGGGTCTTTCCAAACCTGCTATAATTCTCAGTGTAGTTGTTTTACCACAGCCGGAGGGTCCTAGAAGGGTGAATATCTCGCCTCTGTAAACATCAAATGAAACGCCATCTACAGCCACAACATCGCCAAATCTCTTACTAACACTTTCTACTACTACATCAGCATTCATGGTCTAGCCCCTCACCATACCGAATGTGAATCCAGTTACGAGGTGCTTTTGAATAGCATAGCCTATAGCCACCGGTATGATGGAGCCTATTAGTGCTAGAGCTGCCTGGGGTCCAAAGAGCTGGCCAACAGCACCAACGTACTTACTTATGTGAACTGGTAGTGTGACGGCGCTTATATTTGTTAGCACTAGAGCGAATAGAAGTTCCGACCATGTTAGAAGGAATATGAATAGTCCAGCAACAACGAGACCCGGTCTAACAAGCGGTAGAACCACCTTGAATACGACCTTGATCGGCGTTGCACCCTCCAGCATTGCAGCCTCTTCCCACTCAACTGGTACAGCATCTATGAATCCCTTCAGAATCCATATAGCATATGTTACTGTCACAGCTGAATAGAGAAACACCAGACCAAAGTAGGTATCGAGCAGCCCCAGATTCGAGTAGTAGACCATGATTGGAGTGATGAAGATTGCTGGAGGGAGCATACGCGTCAGTAGAGTGAAGAATAGAGTGAATGGTCCTGGAGCTCTGTATCTGCTTGCTCCATAGGCTGTGAAGAACCCTATGAATACAGCTAGAAATGTTGTAGCGGCGGTGACTATCAAACTATTTATCAGTGGTTTTGTGGCAGGCTCTATTATAGCAGTAGCACCCATAACACCATATCTCCCCAGGAGCTCCTCTGGTTTAAAGAGGAGCACAAAGTTATCTGTTGTTGGATTCTTTGGTACAAAGTACGACACTCTCCACTCAGCATACGATTTAAATGCTAGAGACACAATCCAAGCTAGGGGGATTAGAGTCCACAGTGCAAATACTCCAATTACTATGTATTTAAGCGCCTTTGTGACTATGCGGAACTCCAACCTACCTCACCCTCTCAAAGAAATACCAGATGAATAGTCTTATCACCAGAGCCAGCATCACAAGCACCACTAAAGACATTGCTGCAGCATAGGAGATATCTGTATACAGAACAGAGACACGGTAGATGTACAGAGATATTGTCTCTGTGGAGACTCCCGGTCCTCCTCCAGTCATCAGGTAGGCATAGTCAAACATCTTAAAGGCTTCCAGTGCTCTCAGAACTACGGCAACTATTATTAAAGGCTTTATGAGCGGCAGCCTTATTCTCCAGAATATAGTAAAGCTGCTAGCACCTAGAACCTGTGCGGCTTCAACCAGTCTCCTGGGTACTGCTGAAAGGGCTGAGTACAGTATTAGAAAGATGAATGGAGTCCACTGCCATATGTCTGCAATAATGAGAGCTGTGAATGCCAGCCTCGGATTTAAGAACCACGTTATTCGAAGCGCATCATCACCCAGTACAGCCCTTAGAAAAACATTGTTCACAGGACCGTAGGGCTGGAACATTAGGTAGAAGACTGAGGCAACTATAACCGGGGGGAGCATGAGGGGATATATGATTAGGGAAAGCACGGCTTTTTTACCTGTGAATTCCCCAAGCATCAGATAGGCTAGTAGCAGGCCTAGTAGGAACTCTATAGAAACTGTGGACACTGTGTATATCACTGTGTTGGTCAATGCATTAACAAACCTAGCATCCCCCAGGGCCCTTACAAAGTTAGCTACTCCAACAAATGCTGCCTCCCACCAGTCTATTCCCATTGCAGGTGACCATTTAAGAAATGCTAGGTAGATCATAATTGCAAAGGGAATTATTAGTATGGCATTCAATAGAATATTTAGTGGCAGCGTTGCCAAGAGCTTTACCGATCTAGCCATCTCTCTAGACATGTTAGGCACCAGTAATACTAATCATGTGCTTAAATATTGATGTACGGAAAGAGGGTTAATATAAGTATATGATAAAACAAGTTCGATTTAATGATTGTGGTATTATCATAGGCTTAGAGAGAGTTTTGGTCTGCCTTCATAGATAGGTGCTGCATAGCGCTCATCGCATCTGTGTAGGATTGGGAGAAAAGTTTCGGAACTATTTCTATCGGAGTAGTCACTTCGTAGAATGGTTGTAAAAAAGTGGTTGTGCTAGTTTTATTCAGCCTTACTTCATGTATCCTTTGGCTCTCCAAACACTTTTAACATTCTCTGGGAATAGCTGCGCGAGTGCCCTCCACGCCTCGAGCTGCGCATCTCTACCGTACTTCTTTGTTATTGAATCCCATTCGGCTGATATGTCGCTCAAAGCTCTTTCAGGATCCTTTAACCCAGCAGCTACGTTGTTTACCTCTGTGGTGAGCTTCGAGAGGTACTCTGTACCACCTCTAATTAGAATGTCTGGGTAGGATATCTCTATGCTTCTCATGTATGCGTCGAGGAACTCCTCTCCGTAGCCCTCTGCAGATTTGGCCCTGTATCGTGGATCTGTAAACCAGCACGCTCTAAATAGATCGAGAATCACACCGGTGAGCACCATGTCAAGCCCTGTGTCGGGTGCTGTAGCAAATTGTAGAAACAGATATGCTACCTCAGGATGGGCGCTATAGTTGGACACTATTCCAACCCAGTTTACAGGATTAGGTGCAGCCTTGTTGACAATTCTTCTTCCTCCAACTTCAACTTCTACTCCTGGCATCAGAGCGGTTCCTACATTTCCTCTAACTGCTGAGGTGGGTCTCATAGCCTCTTTTGTTAGTGAGGGCCAAGCAGCTGTGAAGACAGTTTCGCCCTTTACGAACTTATCGTACAGATCGGCCCATGCAGCGCTTATAGCCTCGGGAGGCATGTACGGCTTCATCCTCAATATTATGTCAAATGCATACCTCCCTTCAGGGGACTCCACCTTTGGATCCATGGTCTCTAGATCAAATGGTATCCCTCCAGCCTCCACAAATATGTTGAACCATGTTATGTATGCAGCAAATGCGGGCTCTAGGTAGAAGTAAGCACCCCAGACTCTCCCCCCGCTGGGAGCTGTTAGCCTCAGCTCTGTAAAGAATCTAGCCATATCTATAAGCTCCTCCCATGTGTCTGGAACCTTGAGCGGCTTTCTGTACTGTGCCTCGAATTCCTTTCTATAGGTTTCACTGGTAAGTAGATCCTTTCTATAGGATAGTGTGAATACATCTGAATCGAGAGCTAGGGAATGCCTTCTCCCTTTGTATATGGTTACGTAGGAGCCCAGGGGCTCTATAGGTGCACAGGGGCCTACATACTCGGGATCATATCTTGCGTAGAATTCATCGAGAGGCCTAGCTAAGCCAGCTTCAACTATATCTCCTAGCCACGTACTAAATATCGTCACAGCATCGAACGCGCCCGTCTTTGTTACAGCTTCCGACATGGCCTTCGTATACACATCCGGCTCTGTACCAAGTGTAATTAATTCAACTCTTACTTCAGGTACGTACTTGCTCCACAGCTCTATAGCCTTCTCAAGGTTAGCTCGAGATCCGGCTACATGGAGTATCCTAATCGTTGTACCAGGGGCTATAACGCCCTTATTTAGAAGGTCACGCACACCTGCTATTGCTCTCGAAGCAGCACCGCTTAGCCCGGGAATAGGTGTTGGCGCTGGCGTAGGTGTTGGTGTAACTGTAACAGTTCTGGTTACTGTTACGGTCCTCTCAACGGTTTCTCTAATAATTTCAGCAGGCTTTGTCAGGTAGCCTAAAGCGTAGCCTACTCCAATACCTACGGCTGCTGTACCGAGAGCTATGAGAAATGTCCTCCTTGCTTTATCCACAGAATTTTGTCTACTGCTTTGACCCTCCGGAGCAGGGTCGCTCTTATCAACATTATCGCTACAGCAGGTCATGCCTATCCCCAGAATACTCTATTTAGAAAACAATTTATAAATACACAATAGATCTAGTTCGATTAGGGTTTCTTATTCGCTACCTTCAGAGGTCAAAGCATTAAAAATATTTGAAGTGCTTGTAGCTTGACGTCTATATGTGGCTAATGTTGAAAACCTGCTTTGCATTTTTATACAGTATGAGCTCTCTAACTTCATCGGAAACCTTTAGACCTTCTAATTTAGCAAATTCTACAGGAACATTCTCTATGAGGTCAGTTCCAAACAACACCTTGTTCGGCACCTCCCTTATAAATACTGCTAGATCATATACATGGCTCCAAGATGTTTCAAGGTATATATTGTTGTACTTCTTTGCCAGCCATAGTGCGGCTGAGGCGTATACACCAAAGCCTGCGTGAGCCAGTATAAGCTTAACCTCAGGGAATTCTTCAGCTCTTGGAGCTACGCCTATGGGGTCTGAAAACGGCCCTGGGCCAGTGTGTATCATTAGTGGAACTCTGTATTTCGCAGCATATTCAAAGAGTATAGATGCGCTGGGGTTCGCTGGGGCGACTGCATGACCAGCTGTGTGGAGCTTTATTGCAACAAAGTTTAGTGATCCGAGCACTCTTGTGAGCTCTTTAGCTACAAACTCCCTCTCTAGACGGGGGTTTATGTTCGCCATTCCGAGGATCCTTCTATTTGTTTTTATGGATAGGCTGTGAATCCTGTTGTGAACATCAACAACGTCTGGTGCACCTGGAAAAGGCTGGACGACTGCAACGGCTACTCCGTACCTATCTATGTATCCGAGTAGCTGCTCTTCAGTAATTCTCTCACCAAAAATTCTGCACTCGCCTAGATGCATATGTGCGTCTATGATCTTCATTGGCCACCACAGCTATAGAGAGATCCATACCGGTTTAAATACTGTTTATAGAAACTGTATTATTCTGTGCTTAAAAATCCATAAAGAGATGTGGTAAAGGGGTGTGTGAGGTATGCCTACGAGAGGGAGGGCGGCGATATTCAGAGAGGCTAGAAAGCCTCTCCCTATTGAAGAGGTAGAGTTTCCAGACCCTAAATACGATGAGGTTCTGATTAGGGTTAGAGCTGTTGGTGTCTGCCACACGGATCTGGCGACCATTGATGGGGAGTTCCCTCCACCTCCACTTATGCCCACGGTGCTAGGGCACGAGATAGCAGGCGAGGTACACCTAGTTGGAGAAGGTGTTAAGAACACTAAGCCAGGTGATAGAGTAGTCCTATCATGGCTATGGCAAACCTGTGGAAAGTGCCGGTACTGCTTGAGAGGTGATGAGCAGCTCTGTGAACACCTGGTTGAGACGGGGAGGCATGTGTACGGAGGCTATGCTGAGTACGTGCTTGCTAAGGCGAGTCATGTGATCAGTATTCCACCAAATGTTGCGTGGGAACACGCACCAGCTGCTACAGACGCTATTGCTACACCGTTCAAGGGTTTGAGGGTAGCAGGAGCTAGGGAAGGTGATGTAGTGGTCGTATGGGGAGTAGGTGCGCTAGGCTTCAATGCTATACAGGTTGCTAGAGCAAAGGGGTGCACAGTTATAGCTGTTGGACGCTCTGAATTCAAGCTTCAGAAGGCTAGGGAGGTTGGAGCAGATGTGGTCGTAAATGCATCTAAGGAAGATCCCGTGGAGACCATTAAGAGGGTCTCCGGTGGGGGTGCTGATATAATTCTGCAGCTTGTTCCAACCGATGTCAGAACCTATGAACAGGCGTTCTACGCGTTGAGGAGAGGAGGCACCCTAGTGCTACTAGGGTATCCACCTGGAAAGCTGTGCCTACCTGTAATTGAGTGGGGTCTAGACGAGAAAAAGGTGGTAGCGTCGCTAGCATTTACAAGGTACGATATAAGTGAAAGTTTGAGACTGATAGCGCAGGGCAAGGTAAAACCTGTTGCAACTACGTATCCCGGGTTGGATAGTATAAATAGAGCTCTCGATGATTTGAGAGAGGGTAGGGTTTTAGGAAGACCTGTTCTGCTAATGTAGCACCTCGGTTGGAGCTAAGATACAACATCAATACTTTTTCCCTACCTTTGATGCGAGAAGCTCTGCAGCTATGCACAGGATAAGAGGAGGTCCCATAATAAGGAGGGCGGTAACCGGTGTTGGATCTGGGGTGAGCACAGCCAGTGCAGCATATCCTATGACAACTATATACCGCCAATGTCTCCTTATATGCAAATCTATGTGGAAAACTCTATTGAGGATGTATATTGCTAAGGGTATGAGAAAGCCCACCACTGTTGCAAGTACTGAGAACACTATGAATTCATAGAGATCAGCAACATTTATGTATGGTTCAACGCCTAGCACAGCGCCAAAGTACAGCATTATTCTTATGGTTATAGGTGATATAACTATAAAGCCGTACAGCAGACCTCCGTAGAATAGTCCGGCTATGGACAGCATTATTTTCACAGCAGTTCTCCTTTCACTGGGGTAGAGAGCGGGTCTCAAGTACCTGTAGAAGAGGTAGAGAGATATGGGGGAGCTGAATAGAATACCGAAGAAGAGAGCTGAAGCGAGAACCACCCTCACAGGGCCTGTGGGAGAACCTGCGATAAGAGTTACTGAGCTGGAGTTTCCGAGCCGCATCCAGGAGGCTACTGCTTCCGTGACTGTGCTCTCCATTGATTGTTTTAGTAGGTAGAATGAGAGAGGCACACCCTTGGTCAGGCCTGTTGGCACTAATAAGATTAGAATTGAAGCTAGTGTGACGATGACTATATTTCTGAGGGTTTTAACGAATTCTACAGCTTCCCTCCAGAGCTCTTCCACACTATCGTTGGACATCCGCCTAGACCGTGGTCCAGATGTAGTCTGGCTGGATTAGTGATGCTGATCTACTCTTCTTTTCTCTGTTCGGCTTTCAAACTCTTCTTAACCTCCTCTGTGGTCTCCTCTGTCTCCTGCATTGCTCTTCTGAACTCTTTTATAGCCTTGCCCAAATCTCTCATTATCTGTGGTAGCCTTGAGGGAACGATTAGTATAAGAACGATTAGAATTATTAGGAACGCTATTTCCCAGAACCCTATTGCTTGTGCAATATATGTCCGAATCATGGGATTCACCATGCACAACTATGGGATTCTTAGGTTAGAGGGTTTATATTTCTTTACGATACATAATACGCTCTACCTCAGAACCACGCCACCTTTGAATGACTCCAGAAATGCATTTAGATCCCTCCATGAGGGCTGAGCCTCAACGTCACCTCTAACTGTAACCACCAGAGCTCCAGCAGCTGCTGCGTAGAGCAGTGCTTGATCCACGGTCATTCCCCGGTACACAGAGGCTAGAAAAGCTGCATTAAATGCATCTCCAGCGCCAATAACATCCTCCACAATGGGTATCTTGAATGCCTCAACCCTGTGCTCATTCCCCTTGGAATCATAGGCAATGGCACCCTTATCGCCAAGCTTTACAACAACAATCTCACACCCCCTGTCTAGAATATTTGAAACTGCCTCCTTTATGGGCTGGCTTGGGAACAGAATTTCTAGATCCTTAGGATTTGTGAACACTATCTTTGCTTGAAGGAATGGTGTAAGCGAGCTTCTGGCTTTTGAGGCGTCCCTCCACAGCTTCATGCGAATGTTTGTATCGAACACAATGTCCAAGCCGCTGGATTTTGCAATTCTATACATTTTATCCACAGCGGTGTAGCAAGAGCTGCTGAGGGCGGGTGTAATCCCTGTGAGAATTACACCTCTCGAGCTTAGCACGTACTCCTCATCTACATCATCAGGGGATAACCTACTTGCAGCTGAGCCGTGCCTATAGTAGAACACAGTTGATTCTCCTGGTACTGGAAAATGGCGCTGTATAAAGTATATACCCGTAGGAGCTGAATCGTCCAGCTTAACCCTCGATACATCAACACCCTCTCCCCTCAAAAAATTTGTGATAAGCTTACCGAATTCATCATCACCAACTCTAGTTACTATACCGGTTTTGAACCCCAGCTTGGTCAAACCAATAAGCATATTAGCCTCAGAACCTGCAACGTGCACCTCAAAGTACTTTACGTATCTCAGAGGCCCGGGTGATACAGCATTGAATTGAACCATTACCTCGCCTACTGAGATGAAATCGAGCTTCACTGAAACCCCCGTTTGCTTCATGTAGATAGGTTAGCTAAAATACTTATTCGTAACTCCACTGGGGTAAATAGGTCTGCTGCTTATAGAGTATGGATTACCATTAGGAGAGGTGTGGGGGCGTTAGACTAATAAGTAATGTATGGTCTAATTGTACTGCGGTGGAACCCTCTATGCGTAGACTTATGGTCGGCAATAGCATAAGTGTTGCTGAGTTTACTATCGATAGACCAAAGAATAGTTTCTTTTCAAAGTTAGCTGAACTATCCTCATCAAAAATACTGCTCGAAGTTGCGTATGTTCCGGGTATATCCAAGTATCTGGTTATTGCTTACACCTATAATAAAGATATAGCTAAGTATGTCCGCCTACTCATGCAGAACAGTGATTACCTCACGAAAAGTAAGATTAGAAAGATAAGGTACTTCAGGGATAGAGATCTCCACGTTATAATTGCAGTGAAGTCCGCGTGCGAGTTTTTTAAAATAGCTGAAGATAGTAATGTGTCAGTGGTACCTCCATACATAATTGATAAGGGTCGTAGAACTTTTGTAGTAGTTGGTGAGAAGAGGGATATAGAGCTCTATGTTGATGAAATTGCCAGATACTATGGAGAAGAGAATGTTGAGTATGGTGAAATTAATTCTACTGAAAAATTGGCACGGGTCGTGATGAGGCGATCTCTGCTAAATCTAGTTACAGAGAAACTTACAGATATGGAATTGAACGTCGTTAATATAGCGTACAGAAATGGATACTTCAATTACCCCAAGAGCTCAAATCAAGAGACCATAGGATCGCTGCTAGGGCTTTCAAAAATTACAGTAAATATCCACATGAGAAAAGCTCTGAAAAAGATGGTGGAGGAGATAGCAAGAGCTAGTGGCTAGTAGTTCTAATTCAGTAGAATGATGGAGAGCTTGTAGCAGCTGTGCGGCAATCCAGCTAGCTTTAGGGCCACCTTCATCTTTAGAATGATGCCCATCTACTGCTTATTCGCTATGGCTATGATTTTTCTCGCTACATCTACAGCATCTCCTCCGAATACCCTCATCACCGGCTCCTTCCCAACATCACCAAAGTCGTATATTATGTCTACAGGTTTCCCAGTCCTCTTAAGTGTGTGCTCAATTCCCCACTTTATAGTTGCCCCCTCAACCAACTTTATACTCTCCGGCTCCTCCCTCCTGTCAAAGTACGCTGTTGTTAGACCTATACTCTCTGCAATCTCTACAAGCTTCTCGCTGTAGGCCATATTTGCAGCTGCTCTGTACTCTGGGTATACTCTAATCATTGTGAGTATCGCATTAGCTATGTGTTTCGAGACTCCGAACTCTGGCTTCGACTTAACCATTATACCATCTCTGTACCTCGTTATCCTTCCGGGAATAGCAGCAACGTCAAGTGGTGTTCTAGCATAGAGCGGATCTATAGACATTCCTATATTCATACCCACCTCGGGTACCACTTTTGCTACCACTCTATCGTTTTTAAGAAGTAATTCAACAGCTCTCTCAACATTTTCTAAAACCCTATACCTCTCTGCAGGTATGTATATGTATGCAGCTGGATTTATAGGGCCGTGACCAGAACCTACATCAAGACCATACTCTATAGCTGTTGTTATGAAATCCTTTGCAGAGGATACAGCATCAACTAGATTCTTCCCCTTAGCAATACCTGCTGCTATAGCTGCTGAAAAGCCGCAGCCTGTGCCATGGGTATTTTTGGTCTGCACCCTCAAACTCTTAAATTCATAGAAGGACCCCCTGTAGTAGAGTATATCAACAGCATGCTCACCCTCAATGTGCCCACCCTTTACAATAGCAGCCTCACAGCCATAGACATCAACAAGCATTTGTGCAGCTTCTCTAGCTCTCTCTACACTATCTATCTTAACCCCAAGCAGAGCCTCAGCCTCCATTCTATTTGGTGTTACAATCTTTGCTAGTGGTATGAGTTCTCTCTTAAGAATCTCTACTGCATCTTCTCTAAGAAGTCTCGCACCAGATTTAGCAATCATAACAGGATCTACAACTAGTGGAAAACCATACCTCTTTACAGTTCTAGCAACAGCTGAAATTATAGGGGCACTACTAAGCATACCTGTTTTTGCAGCATCAACACCAAGATCGTCAGCAACAACCTCAATTTGAAGAGCAACAAACTCTGGAGGAAGATCGTGCACGCTCCTCACCTCCCTGGTGTTCTGAGCGGTTAAGCTAGTGATGGCCGAAGTTCCGTGGACACCCATAGCCGCAAAGGTCTTCAAATCAGCTTGTATTCCCGCACCACCACCAGAGTCGCTACCAGCAATAGTTAGAGCTACAGGTATTCTCCTACTGGACATATCTATGTGCACCGGTATACAACGGAAGGGTAGACCAGACTATAAGTATACCCATGATAACACTCACAACCACACTTACCTAAGAAGTTTCTAGATACCATTACAGGATTTGAGGTGGGGGACTGAAACCGTGGTGGAGCAACTACAACATTCTGGTAATAGCCGACTCTAGGGAGGTTTATCTAAGATAGGATAGGGAGGATTCTAGAGCTGCTAAGTAGTGTAAATGTGAATGTAGAGCCCCATCCCTATGCACTTAGTGAGGCTATTGAGATGCTCGGAAAAGGAAATTCGATGATAGTCGACGAAATTTCAGAAGGCACTGTGCTGTACGATAGAGAGGAATTCAGGGAGCTTCTTAATCTCTACAGTGTCTACAGATCTAAGGAAATTCGCTGAGAATCCTTGGCTAAAGGGAGGAGGAGCAAAGGCTCGCCTTAACTAGCATGGGAGTTAGAGGGGTGTACTGCCAGAATGAGCTTGGTCCACAGGAGTAGGGCAGCACTACTGTGGCTATGGATGGAGAAGATCTACTATTAATAAAGCGTTTGATGCCTCTCCTTAAAGCACCATCTTTTTAGTGTTATTGATTGCATGGCTCACTATACCATCGATAGAGCCAAACTCAGATTTTCTAACAGCATCTTCAATAGCTCTGTAGATCCTGTCGTTTGCATGGGTTGTCGCTTGCCTACCCCATAGCGCTGGGTAGAGTGTGCATGATTTGACCCTCTTCAGCAGGGCTTCGCTCACTCTAAGCCTTCTACCAATCCCAACAATTTCATCCTTATCAAACGCTACCAGCGGTCTTATTACAGGTACTCCACTCTTCTCTGAAAGAAATCTAAGATTGTGAAGAGTCTGTGAGGCTACTTGGCCAAGGGCTTCACCAGTTACTAAGGCTCTGCAGCCGATTCTCGTTGCCAGCTCCCATGATATTCTATACATGAGCAGCTTGCAGAGAATGCATCTGTATCTGTGATCGATATCTACCCCTCTATGTATGGTTCCAAGAGGCACTACATATGCCTCCCAAACATCTTCAGCAACCCACTCCCTAAGCCAGTTCAATGAGTAGAGCACCCTGGTCCACGCATCATCTCCGTAGAATGGATGCAGACTGAAGTGTATGGGGGTAACACTGAAGCCCATCCTCATAACAATCCACGTAGCAATAGTGCTGTCAATACCACCTGATAGAAGGCTAGCGACTCTTCCAACGAAGCCATACGGAATGCCACCAGCACCCTCGTACTCAGTCGCTGAGATGAATGCATTGCTGCCGAAGATCTCCAAAGATACAATCCCCCCTCTTTCAGCTGCTGATACCTCCACATACTTTGCACACTTCTTAATACCTTCAACTAAGCTGCGTTTAAGGCTTTCCAGGGAAGGAAGGTCTCCATCTCTCACATCTATGGATATGCTATCGCCCGGTTTTAGAAGACCACATACGGCACCAGTAATGGAGTCTACATCAGTAGAGATTCTAACCGCCGCATGTATTCTCCTAATACCGAAAACCCTAGTTAGAACCTCTAGATCCCGCTCTGTCACAATACCACTGTGTGGTGTAATGTAGAGCTTGTCGCAAGATACCCTGTTTAGTGAGCCTCTGAGACCCGTTCTCTCCATTTGAAGCACAATGTTGTGCAGAAGCCTATCTACAGCATCCTCCCCTAGATCCACCACCTGCTTTTCAACATCCACTAAAATAGTGTTGTACACTAGTGCGTCACACCGCATTTGTATGCGGCTACTCGAGAACGAAAAATAATTGCACCCTCTACACTTTCAATAGCTTCTACCAAGGATGTGGATTATTCGCTGGGGAGCTCGATCTCTACAGCATTTGCGTGAAGGAATGCCAATGGCTTATCTTCAGAGCCCTGGTAGGCCTCCAGAACCTTAGCAACAATCAGAGCGTGATCCCCTACAGCATGTTCGCTAACAACCCTGCACTCCATGATTAGCGGAGCCACTGGTATTATTGGAGCTGTTACTCTACGTGCTTTTACAGGTTCAACTCCTAGAAGCTTGAACTTATCAACATCCCTCCCACTCAAGCTGCCAAACACA
This sequence comes from Ignisphaera sp., assembly GCA_025058535.1. Taxonomy (GTDB): domain Archaea; phylum Thermoproteota; class Thermoprotei_A; order Sulfolobales; family Ignisphaeraceae; genus Ignisphaera. Next base: position 29,543 of record JANXEL010000085.1, read on the forward strand.
TTCATTGCAGCATCAACAAGCTTTCTAGAGACTGTGTGTACAGCAAAAGCGCCATACTCTTTTATTAGCTGGTACGTGTACTTAGAGGATCCTATTGAGATTGCAAAGAGTGGAGGATTCCACGAAACTCTCGAAGCCCATGCCACAGTCATTCCACCCCTTCTGCGCGGGTTACTGGGATCTCCAGCTGTCACTATTAGGAGAGGCTGTGGGACTAAATCCAGCGCACTAAATACATCTATGGACTTCATACCGGGTCACAGTCTAGGGAGGAAACCGACCTAGATTAAAAAGCGTTCTCGCAGAACACTAGAAGCTGGAGTGAAAGTTGAAGTATTTTCAGCTAACTAACAGTTCAACAATTCTGCAACACAGTGCAACCCAGCTGCTTCTCAAACCGATCAACTAGTGATGGTCTTTTGCCTCCCAGAGCCTAAACAGCTCATCCCTTACATATGGTCTGTCCACTGTTTCCACAATACCTTCTCTTCTGTGGAGAGCAACTAAGGAACCACTCTGCTCTCTCACTCTTCCCACAATTCTGGCTTCAATACCTCTGCTGCTGAGTAGCTCTATAGCCTCTCCCACCCTCTCAAACGGCACCGTAGCTACAAGAGTACCCGAGCTTATCAGCTTCAAGGGATCTATACCGAGAGCCCTACATACAGCTGCGGTCTCCTCGGCAATGGGTATGAGCTCCTCCCACACCTCAATGGTCTTCCTGGAAGCGTACGCTATCTCAGCCAGTCCTCCGAGGAGCCCTCCTTCAGTAGGATCATGCATTGCTGTAGCAAGGCCTGCTTCAGCTAGGGTGAGTGCATCCCTCACAACACTCACCATTTTAATAAACCTTCTGCTGCTCTCGATTATGCTTTGCGGAACTCCCTTCACACGTAGAGTCTCGCTAAAATCGGTAGCGAGAATGGCAGTGCCCTCCAAACCCACACTCTTAGTGACGATTACAGCATCCCCAGCTCTAGCGCCAGATGGTAGTGTAGGGCCGTTCTTAACAACGATGCCCACGCCAGTCATTGTTATCATAGGCCTCGGTAGCCCAGGGGTGTACTCAGTGTGGCCTCCGATTACCGTGACGCCCAGCTCCTTAGCTGCTTCGTCAATCTGTACAGTGATTGCATCTAGAACGCTGTCGGGCAGATCCTCAGGTAGGTAGAGTACAGAGAGGAGCCACCTAGGCTTTGCACCGACAACAGCGATATCGTTAGATACAACGTTTACAGCGAGCCATCCAAGCAGCTCAACAGCGCCTGTTATAGGATCTGAGTGCATCGCCAGCATCAATCCATTTCCGAGATCTATAATGGCTGAATCGATACCTATACCACCACCAACAATGACACTTCCATCCACAACGCCGCATCTCGACAGTACGTATCTCTCTAATTTCTCAGGGGGAAGCTTGCCAGCCATACAACCACCTACCCTACATTTACCAGGACACACTACATCACATATTCGATCCCGGCGGTAAAAACTCTGCCCAGTGAGGAGCAGATGTCTATAAACTATGTTTAGACATCCTATAAACGAGGTCGTTTTTAAATTCTTTAATATGATATTTGGAAGGTGTGGAAGGAGTCTCTCCAGAGAACTACTGCATTTAGAAGGCAGAGCTGAAAAGCTCTATATCAAAAGCACTGTTACTGTGTTCAGCGCTGTGGAAACACTTATAAATTCTAGACTACACGTACTCCGTATTAACCCTCCGACTCTGGGTAGTCATGATGTATGAGTGAGTATGTATTTGGCATCGAGGGTCTGGATTCAAATTTAGGTAGAGCTCTAGCGAAAGGGGTACTACTCGTAGTCGCTGGACACCCCGGTTCTGGTAAGACCACCCTCGCTTCAACAGTGTGCTATTCAAATATGTTGAAGGGCCACCGATGCCTATACCTGTCTGTCCAGGAGGATAGGGATAAACTCTTTAGAAATGCAAAGAGGCTTGGGATAGATATGTATAGTGCTGAGGAAAAAGGGTTGCTAAAGTTTGCTAAGCTTCCCCTGGTAATTGGTGAGGAGAGAATTTATAACATATACGTGGAGGCTGTGAATAGGTATGTAGTAGATTTTAGCCCTAAAATTGTTGTGGTTGACTCTGTAACACCTATTCTGAAGGCTGTAGGTGGTGATGTCAAGGCTAGAGCACTGCTCCAGAACTTTTTCTTCGAGCTTCCAAAGCTGATCAATGGTCTCGCAATTCTCATAGCTGAGATTCCTTTGATGGAGGAGAGGATTGAGCCTGTTGATATAGAGTTTGTTGCAGATATAGTTCTGATAATGAGGCACAGTGTTGCTGGTAGGCTACTGCAGAGAGATTGAGATAAGGAAAGCTAGAGGTGCGCCCATAACAGTGGTGAGGCTACCATTCTCTATAATCGAGAATCAGGGTATGAAGGTCTACACACCACCTAGTCTCTCAGAGGTGCCACAGCCAGATAAAGACCCTATTTTCAAGAGTGTATGCAGAGGCTGTGAATGGCTTTCCCACATACGTGCTGGACAGTTTATGTACATCACCTACCCACTGGAGCTGTTTCCAGGGGACTACCTCCTCATAACAATAGCTAATGCAATACTTAGTGGAGGTAAGCTCCTTATAGTGAGCTACGAGTATCCTCCAGAGTACATATGGTTCATGGTAGCTGAGACCATAAGAGCGCAGCAGGGTATTGAGCTGCCTACTGATGAAATTGGGGAATCTCTTAAAAACTATGTATCTATAGAAGCGTACAACCCAGCTTTATACAGCTCCAACGACCTCTACCTCCTAACTCTCGAAGCAATAGCAAGGATTAGACCAAGGATTGTGGCCATCCTCGGCAATCCAGAGGTGGTATGGGGGGAATCCAGTATTGAGATGTACAGCGACTTGATATTTAATTTAATTCTACATTTCAGGAAGCTCAGGTTGGTTACAATTCTCATCAGCGGTTATCTTGAGAAATCCTACAGTATATTCTCCCGCATAGCGGATCTCATTATTAGAGCAAAAACCACCACCTCTAGTAACGAGAGCACAATGCTATACCAAATAGTTAGAAAGGGAGGGAGGCCCACGATTGTTGAAGATGAGAGCTTCGCTCAGTGTGTGAAGGAGGCTGCAGAGATGCTGGTAAAGATGATACATAGGCAATTGTAGAACCTCTGCAGGTATGTTCAGCTCACATAACCTGAGCTGCACTGCTACAATGCTTCAGCTATTAGAGGTGTGTACTGCCCTTGCTTCACAGCTACACAAAGGAGCCAGAGTTATGTGCACTCTGTGCAGATAGTTCATGTGGGCTAGGTCCATTAAGTCAAGAACTGTGTCACTTTTTCAGCACTCTGCTTTAAGCAGATGTAGTTCAGCACTAACTCTTCTCTAAAACCTCTACAAATCATTTCAGGTAGATGGTGTGTATTAGGCTTTTTTTAAGCCACAATTAGAATACTACAATGGGTTTTACATAACTTCCTCTACTTTCTCCACGTATTATATTCAGCGCCTCACCTATGTTAATTCTATCAATAATTGAATTAAGTGCTTCAAGCTTGTTTAGAAACTCTGTAGCTCTCTGCATTGTGTAGGGATTTACGTAGGAGCCTAGTATTGAAATTTCCTTTCTGTATACCGTATAGGGCTCCACCTCAACAGTTTTACCAGGTGGAGCAACACCGAATAGGAGTATCTTTGCTTGTGGTGCAGCTATATCGAGCTTCAGTATTCTTGATATAGCATTTATATGGCCGGATGCATCAATGATTACATTGAAACCTCTACCACCAGTTACCTCTCTTGCAGTTTTCACCACGTCATCTCTAGGATCTGCAACAACGTCAGCTCCGAGCTCCATGGCCTTTCTAGCTCTGTGTGGCTGAATTTCAAATACAGCTATGTCTGCAACTGATACTCTTTTGAGTATGGCTAGGAAGATCAGCCCTATGGGACCAGCACCAAATATTGCTATCTTCTCACCTCCCCTCAGAGGCTTTAGAGCATCTATACCGTGGAGCACGCACGAGATGGGTTCTGATAAAGCGGCTCTTTCAAATGGTACAGCGCTCGGTACTCTATAAACACTTTCTACAGGTACTACAACCTTTTCAGCAAATCCCCCGGACCTGGTAACCCCTATACCCTCCCATCTCTCGCAGAAGTGCCTAGCACCAACTCTACAGTAGTAGCACCCCCCACACGCTAAATTAGGATCAACAGCAACCCTATCACCAACAGCAACACCACTAACATCCCTACCAACCTCAACCACTACACCGGAGAACTCGTGGCCTGGGATAATCGGGTATGTAACTCTGGGCTCCTCACCCCTGTATATATGGATATCAGTACCACACACACCACAAGCCCTAACACCAACAACAACCTCACCAGCACCAGGCCTAGGCTCCTCAACCTCAGATAAGGCAGCATCATAAGGGTTTCGAATCACGAGAGCCTTCATTTTACCACCCTGAAAAAGGTATGCAGAGCTGGGCTACAGTATAAAAATTTAGATCCTAAAGCTTCTCCCCATGAAGCTACCACTGCACTTCAATTCAGGATAGATTATGCCTTTGTAGAGCCTGCTTATAAAATAAGAGACTTTCCTAAAGAAAACTCTTAGTCTGGGGGTGTGAGATTGGCACGGGGCGCAATAGGCGGTGAAATCTACAGCGGTACATGTTGTTCTGTTGTAGATGTTGTGCTGTCAGCTAAACTAGACAGTCTGGCTAGTATATTCTAAAGGATAGATCCCTGATGACGGTTCGGTGGAATTGATAAGCTCATCAAATGTTACAGCAATGGTTCGCTGTAAAGATGGTGATTAGATGATAAATACAGTATGACAGAAGTTCTCGTAATTTATCAAATAGCTGAAGAGTAAATGATTGAACAGCACTGTGGTTGAGTAATCAGCCTACCCTACATAGAAGTTCATAGAGAATAGAGTATGGAAACATGCAGTTAATCTGGAGTGAGGTTGCAAATCTATCCAAGAGCTTTTCAACTGAGCAGCCACGGTATAAATATATTGTATAATGGTATGGGCCTAGAAAGTGCGTAGGCTTTCTTACATCTAACGCTTCAAAGCATATAGTGAGTGAGGACATGGTTGTAGATGGGTTGCACAATCTTTTAGAGGAAAGCTGAGGTTCAGAAGGTGTGAGGCTGTAGCACAGCTGCAGAAACCTAGAAAATTCCCTGCATCGCTGATGCTGTAACCCCTCCCCCATACTCATTACTCTAAACTGTGTATGGAGGATGTAACAATCAATGGAGGTTGATTAACTTGGTTGAATAGAAGCTGAGGCACAGCTTTAGTTGGAGGTTGCCGGATTTTTAGTAGAATTAGCACTGAGGAGATTGTCAATCCAACCATATCCTCATCAATAGATCTGTACTTCTCCCTGGGATTAAGAATGGTGATCCCAGTCCTCCACTGAGTCTATTACCGATAAGAACCTCGTACCCCAGCTGTGAGATCGTGACACCACTATCAACTGTTAAACTCTTCTCACAGTAACAATATTCTCGCTATTGCTTGTAGCAATACTGTTTGCAAGACCAGTTCAAGTAAGAATACCCACCTCATATACTGAAGGTATTAAATCAGAAGTTTATAGAGTTATTCGATTGATGTTGTGGTGGATTAGTTGTCTTTCACTGAAAACATTTTCTGAAGATTACAAGTGATACAGCTTTATTTTATTCTCTATGAAGTTCTTGGCTAGTGTGACCTCCTCATCCAGTCTATCCCTTACATCCTGACCGCCAACATCTACAGCTATGTAGCCTCTATAGCCGTGCTTTTTCAACCCTATGAAGACGGCATCCCAGTCGATTGTACCTCTTCCTGGTGCCCAGTGGAAGTTATCCCTACCATCGTTATCGGATGCGTGTACGTAGAGAATTCTACCTCCCAGCTTCTCTATAGACAGAGGGATCAGCTCCTTAGCTGCATGGAGGTGGCCTGCATCTAGAACTGCTCCAAAGTTATCTTCATTCACCTCATCTATGAGTCTCAGCATAGCATCGCTATTACTTATAGTTTCACCTATCCTTGGCTCTACAGCAAACTTTAGATTGTATTCACGTGCAATCCTACTACACCTCCTCATTGTGTCAACAAGAGTGTTCCAGAAGCTTATCCAGGAGAAACTACTCGGTATCTCAACCCTATACCTCTCACCAAAGACTATGGCTCTACTGTATGGTGATGCACCAATGAAGTTTACTGGTGGTGTGAATGTATCTGTCTGTATCAGATTCGAACCAAAGTCTACTGCGAGCTCACACGATCTTCTAAAGTAAGCTAGAGCTTTCTCACGAGCACTGCTATCCATGGAGACAAGATCCCTAAGTATTGCAGCAACATTAACAACTCTAACACCTCTTTCACTTAAATACCTCTTCAATGACTCTCTATGATTCTCAAACTCCTTTAGATTTTCATAGCCTACAAACTCAAGCTCAATACTGCTAAAGCCAAGCCTAGCAGCATCATCAATAACTCTATACACCTGGTCCATAGTTGGTGGGTAGCCGTACTTTGTTATAGCATAGAGCCAAGCCAGGTTAACACCAACCATGTCTACCCCCTCACAAACTCTTTACTCTGTGCTTGTATTTTAAAATCCACTGCCTATTATACTCTTCCCCACCAGGTATATTTGCACTCATCCACACAGGAGGCTTTATGCCTTCCTTAAGGAGCTTTTCAACTGTTTTAGCAACTATGAGGTTCAAAGCAAATGCAACTAGTATCGTTGAGCTCGGAGCTACTTTCTGTGGAAAACCCTCTATCTCAACAACAGCATCGCCAAAGGGCATCTTACAGTCTATAACTATATCAGCAACTTCAAAAAGATTCTTCTTGCTTGGATGCCTAGCTGGATGATCTAGTGGAACAGATTTCGAGAATTCAGGTGATGTAATCGCTATAACAATCAATCCTTTCTTCTTAGCTTCAAGGGCAGCATCAATAGTGCAAGAGTTTATACCATAGGCTGTAGCAATTATGAGAGGATCACCCTCCCGCACATCGTAATAATCGAGTATACGTGAACAGTATCCAGGCGTTCTCTCGATAATTGTTGACTTTATAGCACCATGGTGAAGCATTATTCCAGGCTCAAATATAGGGTTTATAGGCACTAGGCCTCCAGCTCTATAAAATAGCTCTTCCATAGCCATGTGAGAATGTCCGCCAGGACCAAAAACGTGTATGAGTCTATCCTCCTTTATAGCCTTGACTAGCACATCAGCTGCACGTTCTATACTGCTCCTCTCTTCAATGTATATCTTCTTTAGAAGAGCTGTAATGATTTCATAGTACTTATTCGTACTGTCCAAAAATTTCACCTTAAGCTACTCTAGTTATTGCATTGCTTAAAAATTTGCTATTGAGTCTAGTCTAGTCAATAATATTAATATACATCATGTATGTAAAGGTTTATTTGATAACTATGCAGTATAATTTTATGAAAGCTGAGGTGCCACTATAGATGGGGTGCACAGCTTTAATCAATTCTCTTATTATTACACCGTATAGAGTAGTGAGAAACGGTGCTGTTGTTATAGAGGGCAAAAGGGTGTTGAATGTTGGTTCGGCTGACAATACGGTTATACCTAATTCTTGTGAAAGAATAGATGTTGAAGGTAAAATAGTTGCTCCTGGCTTTATAGATATCCATCTGCATGGTGGTGGGGGAGCTGATACAATGGATGCAACCTACGAAGCTCTCAATACAATTTCTTTAGTGCATGCGTCAGGAGGCTCTACAGCTATTATGCCATCAACTGTATCAGCACCTCTAGAGGATATCATTAGAGCTATCGATGCCGTGCGTGATGCTATGGCTAGAGGTGTAGATGGTGCTAGGATTCTGGGTGTCCATATAGAAGGACCGTTTATTTCGTTAGAGCAGAGAGGTGCCCACGATGAGAAGTTCGTTAGGGAACCCTCTGACGATGATATAGATATGCTGGTGAGGAATGTAGATGTAGTGAAGAGGGTAACAGCTGCACCAGAGGTTAGAGGATGCCTAGAGCTTGGAAAGCTGTTGAGCTCCCGGGGTGTTTTGATGTCAATAGGCCACTCAAATGCCACTATAGATGAGGTTCTACAGGCTGTTGAATCTGGGTACAAACATGTAACACACATATACTCTGCAACCTCTATGACTAGGAGAATTAGAGCGTATAGATATCCAGGTGTTGTGGAGGCTGCCTACCTGATAGATGATCTAACAGTTGAGGTTATTTCTGATGGAAAGCATCTACCACCAACTCTAGTGAGACTTGTAATAAAGAATAAAGGTCTTGATAAAACCTGCATTGTTACGGATGCCATGAGAGCTGCAGGTCTACCACCAGGCAAATACAAGCTTGGATCAGTGGAGGCTGTAGTTGATGAAGGTGTAGCGTGGCTTCCTGATAGAACAGCCTTTGCAGGAAGCATAGCTAAGATGAATTCAATGCTGAGGTTCCTTGTAGAGGAGGTGGGTATAACGCTGCAGGATGCAGTGAGGCTAGCTACGGTTAACCCAGCAAAAATACTGGGGATAGATGGATGCAAAGGCCTACTTGCACCTGGAAAGGATGCAGATATAGTTGTTATGAATAGAGACTTTGAGATTCTTTTAACAATTGTGGAGGGAAAAACCGTATACAAATCAAAGGAATGGTATTACTAGTTAAAAGACACATGTGTACACATATAGCTTCGGAATGAAATGCAGGATTCCACCACAGTTAAGCAAAGTAAACACTAGAGCCTATGATCATTTAAAAGCTGGGGAGGCCATAGGGACTAGTAAGTGATGTATTCACTCCGTACTGACTATAGTGATGAAGTCGGCCTGTCCTGATACTCATCCATGAAAAATACTCCATAACGTCTCTATGTGGTAGAGCAGCCAATATTCACAGATTCATCCCAAGAAACACAGTTTTCATTAATTTTGATGAAGATGAAACCTTCTGCTAAATAGAGTCTCTCACTATTCAAGGGGATCAACGTTAGCTACATTCATCAGAAATTTGCAGATTTTGTGAGGGTCTGCCCTTGGTAGAGGGCTCAAGCTGAGAGTAGCACTAGCACCTCTTAACTGCTGCGAATGCTATTAAGCATATAGTGTTTCAGGAGCCTGCTGAGCGTTAGATTAGAGTGTATATATAGTGTCAAGTTTCTGCTAAGCAGTACTAGTCAAATAGTGTTGCAGAGAATTTCTTTTCACAACACTCTAATCCTGCTCAGAAGCTGCCACACTCTAGTAGTGGTAGTGGAATTCAAGTTTGTGGTAGCTATGATGGTGGTTCACGCAGCATTATTTTGATTGCTAATGGATTCAGGTGGTCTTAGGCTGGCTACAGAATTGCTGGTGTTGTGACTGCTGCTATTATAGCTGCAAGGTACACCGCTGTAATGGCTACAGTGAAGATTACATCTACTCTTCTGAATTTTATTGGTTTATAGAAGGTTCTCTTTTTGCTGTAGCCAAAGCCTCTAAGCTCCATTGCCTCGATCAGATCTTTGGCCCTAATCACTGAGCAGACAATGGTTGGTATCACAATTGCAGTTAATCTCTTAACTCTATCTATAGCCCTACCCCTCTCGAAATCTAGACCCCTCGCTCTCTGCGCATCGTAGATGTTCCTCATTTCGCTAAAGAGTATGGGTATGAATCTGAGGGCTACTATAAATGGGTATACATAGGTGTATGTAATCCCAATACTTGTAAATGCCTGGATTATCTGCCGTGGCGTTGTTGTGGATAGTAGAACCAGCAGTGCTGCTGTTAAGCATGCAATTCTAGTTACGGATCTTAGCTGCGTAGCCACAGTCTCAGCTATAGATACGCTGGTAAAGGCTAGCGATACTAGAATGTTGAACACCACTATAATGGCTATAAATGGTGCCAGCCCCCTTAGAAGCAGGATAAATCTTGCAATGAGATTTCTGTATAGTGCTAAAACAGCTAGATTTACTGCTAGCACTAGAAGAAGTGCATCAAGTCTACTCACAGCTACGGATACGGCAATTGTTAGCACTACATAGAGCAGTTTTGCTCTAGGGTCGAGTAAGTGCAGAGGGCTGCTGAGCTCTTCATAAAGTAGTGCGTAGCTCATTGCATCAAAGAAGCTCCACTTCACCGCCGCTCACCAGGCAGCAGGATACTGTACAGCTCCTTTTCATTCAATGGTCTAGCACACCTGTCTAAGCCAATACGCTTAACAAGCACTGGTATCTGTGGAGGGGCTACCCTAGCTTTTACAAGTAGTTCATCGCTGTACAGTAACTCTCTAGGAGGACCGTGGGCTAGAACCCTACCATCGTTTAGTACAATAATCCTATCCAGGGGAGCATATGTGATAAACTCTATGTCATGTGTAGTCAGGATCACCGTTTTCCCCCTCTCCACAAGGTCTACAAGCAGCTTTAGAAGCTCCATCTTGAGTGAGAAGTCTATACCAGCGGTAGCCTCATCCAGTACTACAATCTCTGGATCATAGATTAGAATTGAAGCTATAGCTAGTCTCCTCTGCTCGCCAACAGAGATTTCGTAGGGTGATCTATCAGCTAAATGGGATAGGTTAAAGTACCTCAGTACTGATAGAGCCCTTTCCTCAGCATCTCTAATACCCATATTCCTAGCTGAGAACAAGACCTCGTCTAGAACAGTTTCATTAAAGAATTGATGAAGGGGATTCTGAAACACAGCACCTACATGTCTTGCAAGCTCAGCAACAGAATAGCTAGAGGTATCCCTGCCAAAAACCTTTACACTACCCCTGGACGGCTTTAGAATACCGCTAAAGTGCTTTACAAGCGTTGTCTTTCCAGAGCCGTTGGCACCAACTATAGCTACGAACTCACCTCTATACACACTTACTGTCACACCTCTTAGTGCAGCCCTTCCACTGGGGTACGCATACCACAGATCTTCAGCAGCAATCACTGGGTCTTCACCAGCCCGCTTTACCTCGCCAGCTCCATATTGTGCTAAGCTACCACATCCATCATCTCTGGATAGAAGCCTGCTAAACACGTCCAGGGACTCTTCAATGCTTACTGGTACTGACCCTCCACCCATTTTTGCAGAAAGTCGCGATACTTGGGGAACCTCTATACCCATACCACTACCGCTGTTCACAATGGTGGTCAGAACATCCCTAGGCTCTCCATCAGCAACTACGTATCTATCCAGAACAATGAGCCTGGACACGTACTTCAAGAGCTCTGATAGCCTGTGCTCTATCACAACTATCGTAACTCCGTGTGATCTGTTGAGTCTGTAGAGGATCTCTAGAAGTTCCCTTACAGTATATGGATCCAGATGGGCCAGAGGCTCATCCAGAATGAGTATTCTCGGTTCGCATGCAAGAACACTGGCTATCACAACCTTCTGGATTTCTCCACCAGATAGAGTGTTTGTCGCTCTGCTCCTTAGATGCTCTATCCCTAGACTGTGCAAAACCTCCTCTATCCTATTCAGAATTGTCTGTCCATCGAGTAGAAGGTTCTCAAGAGGAAATGCTATCTCCTCTTCAACAACTAGATTGACTATCTGGTTCTCGGGCACCTGGAGGACAATTCCAACCCTACCAACAATACCCCGGATACCCTTTTCAGCAACATTGATACCGTCAACATGCACCTCCCCATCCAGTGTACCACCATAGACGTGCGGTATGAGTCCCGTTACTATTCTAGCGAGAGTCGATTTCCCACCTCCAGATGGACCTGCTATTGCTACGAACTCTCCATAATCTATAGACAGGGTTACGTGCTCAAGTGCTGGAGTGGTGGTGTTTGGATAAAAATAGGTTACACCCTTTAACTCAATAGCCCTACCACTCATCTACAGCATCCTTACTATCTAAAGCCTCTGAGATTTCTTACAAATAGCATCTCACTGATGCTTGAGGCTCTGAGTAGAGCCTTAATAGTTGGTATTGCTACAGCGAATCCCACTACAGCCTCGAGTATGTACTGTGCAACATAGAATAGTGGGCTAATAGTAAACAGTCCCCTTACAACAGCAACATCTGTTAATCCAAACAACCCACTGTATACAGGTGGAAGTGAGAACACAAAATTTCCAAATGCTTTGTCAAACTCCCTAGCTATAAATATGATGAGGTAGAGCGCTAAGTACTGCATAGTGCTCCTCCCACTACCAAGCATCTTAATAGCCACTGGTATGAGCACCACAGCTATTATCTTGTCAAAGAATGCCAGTGTGTATACGTACCAGTGCTCAGTTACAGGATAGAACGGTGGTGTAAACATTGATGCTACAAGTATTGTGATTAGAATTAACACTGCTGCTCTCCACCTCTTTACAGCGAGCATACCAGCTCCCAGTGCTGAGAGAGGTGCGCACAGTATAAACGGAGCACCGTATGGGTTGGGCGGAGTTAGTGTTTTGATAACATTTCCGACGAGAACCGCTATTGAACCTGTGTAGGGTCCCAGGATGAGCCCAAGTAGAGGGGCTAGCGATGCACCTATCTCCATTCTTATCTGAGGCAATCCTATAACAGGCACTCCGGGGAGGAACAGGAATATGTAGTATATAGCAGCACCAATTCCGGCGAAGCCCACTATGTAGCTTGGGCTAACCTTTCTACTTCCATTCATCACACTCTCCTGTGCCAAATTTAGCACAGGAAACATTTAAATATTTCTGTGTAGAGACTAAACAGAGCGGGTAGTTATGGAGTGCAACGCTGAATTTGGTGAGTACTGGCCATTCATAGTTATAATGCCCGTAGATGCTAGCAAGAGGGCAAAATACATGCTGACACTATTCTCATCGTCGACATCTCTAGAGATTCTAAATCTGTTTAAATGGAATGGAGAGCTGTGTCAAAAGGAGATCATACTTACCCTTAGCCACCACTCAAATAAAACAGTCATATCCACGCTTAAGAAGCTCGTCGAGCTAAGGATTCTAAGCGAGAGTACAAAAGTGATTCAACACAACAACAGAGTTGTTAGAATGAAGTGCTACACGCTTACAGAGATTGGTAGATGGTACAACCTTCTATTCAGAGACCCCAGGACACTAGATAGGGAGACGCTCAGGAGGAGTGTAACTGAGCTGCTTACATGGCTTCTAAACAGATTTCTCGCATACGGAGGGGAGCTCAACATCGATATAAGGAAGCATGTGTGTGGCACTTAACTAGCCCGGGTAGACCCCAATATAATTAATCGCCTAAACACCACCTCTGGGAACTCTAATAGCTATGTAAGCCACAGCCTGCAATTCAATACAGTTTAATGCAGAACTCTGCAGAGCTAAAGGGAAGGATTGAAAGCAGGAGGACTACACGCCATCTCACTCAACATTCATCCAAAAGGCAGATCCATCTATAAAGCCTTGTGGAACTACCTTAAATCAGTGGTGGAACTCTCAACCTTCAACCTCGATTTGGTGGCGAACTTCAGATGACCTATAACCCCCTCTTAAAGTTTTGGGCTGAACCCGCCGTCGGTTTGTAGAACCCTAAGTTAATTAGAATAACAGCCACAGTGGTGCTTTACCAGAACTCTGTCTGTCTAGCAGCATCATAGACTATGGTGCTAGAGCTATAGAGTTTGCCCACTAGTGGGTAGTGAGATGCTGTGGTTGGTGCCTTACCACCATTGCAGCTTATAACAGATCGAGCTATTCCATCTAACAGCTTCCTTTTACATTCATCACTTTTGCACAGTAGAAGAGTGTTGTTCAGGGGAAATCTGCAGCAATATTCATTTGTTGAACTTACCAGCTACAACGCTCACTACTTGGATTTGCACTAATTTGAATCTACACAGTTAGCTCACGAGATTTTACCGTAGCTGTTGAAGCTGGATTTTTTATCGAAATACTTATAGGGCTGTGGGTTTCTGTCTACAGATAAAGTATTCAGTTTATGAATATGTATACAATTCAATGAGTGGTGGTGCACCATTGACAAAGGTTATCTTAACTGCTCCAGCAACAGAAATGAGCGAATACAACGGGAATCCAGCAATTGCTTTTGTGGCGGGTTTCCCAAAACCACTCCTACTACCGAGAACCTTCCTCACCAAAAACCTCTACAGAGCTATAGAGAGCGACTACAGTGGCGCAAGGTGTGCACCTCTTGGTCTAAGGAGAATTGAGGCCTCCCTCATAGACTCTAACCTCTTCAAGGAGAATGATGTTGCTGTAGTTCATCCGGACAACCTGGAGGAAGCTGTTGACGAGACTACTAGGGTTATCGGTATAGGGGTTAAGGACCCCCTTGGTCTAGGCTATGTTTCTCTCACGTATTCGACTCTTCTAGGATTGGGTGAACCAGTAAATAGGTACGAATTTTTTAAATTGTTGAAGATGGCTAGAGAGCTAAAGAGTAGATATGACCTCAGTATTGTTGTTGGAGGGCCAGGTGTCTGGCAGCTCTATATGCACAGCAATGTGAAGGATCTCGGTATAGATGTCATAGTTGATGGTGAGGGGGAGACTGTGGCTCCCAAGCTCTTCGCAGATATCATCGAAGGCAGACCTGTTGAACGTATTGTTAAAGGTGACACAACCCCTGTTGATGCCATACCATGCATAAGAGGGGCTACCATATACGGAGCTGTTGAGATATCCAGAGGTTGTGGCCGTGGGTGCATGTTCTGTACACCAACAATGCAGGTGAGAAGGGATATACCTCTCGAGAAAATTATGAGAGATGTAGAGGTTAATCTGGAGAATGGTCAGAATAAGGCTCTGCTTATTACAGAGGACGTATTTCTATACGGGGCTAAGATTCCCTGGGAACCGAATAGAGATGCTATTGAGAAGCTCATAGATTCTGTTACAAAGGTTAGGAGCAGAGGCTTGGAGTACATCCAGATAACGCATTTGAATCTAGCTGCCGCACGCTATAGAAAGGACATTCTTGAGAGTATATCTGATAAGCTGTATGAATTTGCGTGGTACAGGTTTCGGGGAAACCTTGTAAATACTGTTGAGGTTGGTATAGAGTCCGGCTCGCCAAAGATCATTGCTAGATATATGCGTGGAAAGACTCTTCCCTACCGACCTGAAGACTGGCCAAGTGTGGTTCTGGATTCTCTTACACTTCTTGAGGAGAACGGCTGGATACCTCTAGCAACGATCATCGTCGGCATGCCCGGTGAGGATGTCGATGATGCATATAGAACGCTATCTCTCATAGAGGATATCTGCAGGCAGGGTCTGAGGACATTCCTTGTTCCACTACTGTTTGTACCCCTCGGTGGATCCTTGCTAAAGGATCAGCCTATCAGAAGCTTTAACGAGTTAAACGAGGTACAGATATCTATTTTTTCAGAGTGCTGGAAGCACAACACTAGGGTGTGGAGTGTAGAACACTTTAAGAGCTACAGCTATATTCGGAAGAAGATTCTAAGGATCTTGGCAGGCATATACCTCGCAACGGTTGCAAAAGAGTACAGGTGGCGTAAGAAAATAGCTACGGAAATATATAAAGAGCTTGTAAGCCATCTATAGAGAAACTGCAGCATTTACTTAGGTGTGGATGGAGTTATGGAGAGCATAGACGATATTTATAGGTATCTAGAGGAGCCTTTTCTAAGAGGTGTGCTCAGGGTTTTAATCCTATGTGTGCTTAAGCGTGGTGAGCTCTATGGGTATCAAATATACAAGTACGTAAGGAACACCATCAAGTCTAAGATCAGCTTAAGCACATTCTATACAGTACTTAAAGAGCTTGAGAAGGCAGGTTTCATAATTAGGGTAGGGAGCAGATACATACTGACGGAGAAAGGCTTTAGTGCAGTTAGATCATTCCTATCCAAGTATGGTGATCTAAGATCACTCCTCTCAATATAGCTAGAGGGAAAAGCAGGTTTATGAATTTTGCGATTGCTGGAGATGTCTAGAGACATCAACTACTAAGTTTATGGGTGCATCAAATCACGTAGCGGAATCCGTGGATCAACTCTCTTCTATTCTATACTAGTCTGTAGGCGGATCTGAAGTAGGAAAACGTAATCAATAGTGGATGAACACTGTAAGTTTTAGTAGCACCTTTTGTTGCATCTGATGAAGAGGTGTCACGTACATCACATGAGGGGTTTATGAATGTTGTGGAGACGATTGAATGGATGGGAGTAAGCATTTAAATATGGAGAGAGTGATACCTAGCTCTAGGTGCAATCCATGGTTAGAGATTTAGATGGTGAGGAGAAGGCTGGTAGAGATTATCTTGAGGAGTTTGTGAGTTCTCTACATATCGTACACTCACCACTTGTGGATCCCATTGACCAGCTAATAGAGTTGGTAAGGTTTGAGATTATTCAGAGGGAGGAGGAGGGCTACGATATGGATGGAGCTAGAGAGGCCTTTATAAGTCTGGCAAGGGAAAGGAGCTACAGCAGGATTCTAGAGTTCTGCAACTCTCTTAATAGCTACCCAATGAGAAGAGGATTTGCATATGCTGAGCCTGTAGATTATGGCAGCATAGTATCTGAGAGCTCTGGTGGTTACAGCTTCTTCAGCGTTGAGCTACCCGATAATGCTCTGTATGATAGAATCTATGGTGGTTGGCTTGGAAGGTGCATTGGATGCATGCTTGGTAAACCAGTTGAAGGTTTCACACGCGAAATGATTAGAGTATGGCTTGAACAGGCTGGTGAGCACATACCTTCAGACTACTTCCCAGACATAGAAATTGACTCTTCTAAAATTCCTAAGTGGCTGCTAATGAGATTGGAAGATCTTCGTAGACAGTATCGTGAGAAAGGCTATGGTGTTTTGAGAGGGCAGGTGGATAGAGTTGTTCGCGATGATGATATCGACTACACTATTCTCAATCTCCACACTGCTAAAACATATGGCCATAGATTTACGACCATGGATGTGGCTAGAACATGGCTTCACATGCTGCCCTACTGTCAAGTCTATACAGCTGAGAGGATGGCTTACAGAAATCTTGTAAATGGTGTAAAGCCTCCAAGAACAGCTGAGTATATGAATCCATTTAGAGAGTGGATAGGTGCTCAAATAAGAGCTGATTTATGGGGGTATATAGCACCAGGGCTTCCCAGAACTGCAGCTGAATTAGCATATAGAGATGCATCTCTATCCCACACCAAGAACGGTGTCTATGGAGAAATGCTTGTTAGTGCAATGATATCAGCAGCTTTTGCAACTACTGATGTGTATGATATAGTTAGAATTGGGCTTTCTGTAATACCTCAGCGATCTAGATTAGCTGAAGCGGTCAGAGATGTGGTTAGCTGGAGTAAAGAGTCTAGAGACTACTGGGAAACTTTTAAGAGAATAGTTGAAAAGTATGGACACTATAATCCAATACACACTATAGTTAATGCAGCTATAGTTGTAGCATCTCTGCTACATGGTGATGGAGATTTTGAGAAATCCATAGCTCTAGCTGTGCTGAGTGGTTTTGACACCGATTGTAATGGGGCTACAGTAGGCTCTATAGTAGGGGTTATGATTGGTGCAGATAATTTGCCCAGGAAGTGGGCTATTCAGCTAAATGATAGAGTTGAAAGTTATGTAACAGGCTACGGTGATGTAAGGATATCAGAACTCGCTCGTCAAACAGTTCAATTAGCTAAAGAGGTGCTGCGAAATACTAGTTTTAAGCCCCAGGAGATGTAGAGCATAGTTAGGGACTCTGCAGTATCCACTCAAAAACTGTTG
>JANXEL010000072.1 GCA_025058535.1 Ignisphaera sp.
GAGACTGTTGCTGAGGCTCAGAGGATGGTTTCTGAGAGGTCTGCCATGCCCGGAATAGATGTGAAGACGTTGAAGCCAGAGGAGCTGATGCAGGTTAGAGGTGTGTAGCTTGGTTAGAGTTGGAGTAGTAGCTGTTCAGGGAGACTTCCTAGAACACATGCAGATGCTTAGAGAACTGAGTAGGGCTACCCCAGTGGCTGTGAAGTCCACCAGAGACCTAAACAATGTGGATGCCATCATTATACCCGGTGGCGAGTCGACAACTATAGGTGGCTTGATGAAGGTGAGAAAGCTGGATGTAGTGATAATCGATCTTGCTGAGAGGGGGGTGCCGATTATGGGGACTTGCGCTGGTGCTATACTCCTAGCTAAGAAAGTTGTTGATAGAGTTGTTGGAGAGACTGGTCAGCCCACCCTAGGGTTGATGAACATAGCTGTAGTTAGAAACATCTTCGGTAGGCAGAGGGATTCATTTGAAACAGAGATTCATGTTGAGGGTGTTGGAAAGATCAGAGCGGTCTTTATAAGAGCTCCTGCAGTAACCGAGGCCTGGGGCGAGGCCAGGATAAGAGCCTATGTAGACCATCCTAGTGTGGGTAGACTGGGGGCTGTAGCTGTAGAGAGGAACCTGCTCGCAGTAACGTTTCACCCAGAGCTCTCAGAGGGTCTGAAGATCTATGAATACTTTCTGAACATGGTTAAGAGGTAGCGTCTACGCTGAGTAGCCAGAGTGCTAATGTTACTCTAACATGTATTAGCTGTGGTAGGGTATTTGCGCAGAAGGTAGTTTTTAGGTGCCCCAGCTGTGGAGGTATACCAGTCTTCAGATACTCCGGTGCTTCGTTTAAAATTGATAGATCCAGCCCAGGTATTTGGAGATACAGGTCGCTGCTACCTCAATTCTCTAGGGTAGTGTCTAAGGGAGAGGGTCTAACACCTATAAACAGGGTTGTAGGTGTTCTAGTAAAGAATGAGCGCTTCAATCCAACTGGTACATACTCAGATAGAGCCTCCTCTGTTATAGCCAGCTATCTACTATCAAGTGGTGCTGGAAAGGTTAGAGTTAGATTTGAGGAGGACTTCACCTACTCACTTGCATACTATCTAGACAAGGTTCTCCAGCTCGAGATAGTTATTGATGATCCTCTTTCTCTAGACTACTCTGATATAGCTGTTATATCACGAACGGAGAGTGTGGTTCTAGATCTAGATAGTGGGAATCTGGAAGGGAGCTATCTCAGCTACATCAATCCACTAACAATTGAGGGGCTCAAGACCATATCACTTGAAATCTACGAGAGAGGGGTAAACGTCGAGAGGATAGTGGTACCAGCAAGAACGGGTTTTCTAGCCCTCTCAATCTGGAAGGGATTTCACGACTTAGAGGAACTCGGTTTAGACGTTCCCTATGAAGTGGCCGCAGTCTTTGTAAAGGGCTCTGTAAGGTTTCTCCCGCTAGAGATGGGTAGGTTTGTAAAGGTTTTTGAGATAGAGGGGGAGGAGATCCTCAGAACCCTTGTGAAGCTGTGGAGAAGAGGCTTTGTGGTTAAGCCCATCTCAGCTCTAGCATTTGCAGTGTCGGATATCCTGGGCAATTCACTCGCTATAGTAACCATGGGGTTCAAATCCTTCACACGCACTGGTCCTAGGAACGAGGGAGTGCGTAGGGAGATTGTCCAAGTGCTCAAGAGTTGTGGGGAGGCCACTGCCTACGAAGTGTGGAAGAGGCTACCAGTACTCACACTCCGAGGGATCTATAAAGTTTTGAACTCTATGGAGAAAAGTGGAGAGCTCTGCACGGAAATTAGGTCTAGAGGAGCCCGGAAGGTCAAGTACTACAAACCTTGTCAACACCAAACCTAGCCTTTAACTGCTTTGAACCAGACCACCGGATTGTTGGTAGGGAGCCAGGTTATGCAAGCTGTGTCTCACCCCAAGTGTTGGTAAGCCTACCCAAGCTGAAGCGTCGATGAACTCACCAACTCCTAGAAGTGGCCACAGAATCTATTACATTCTCCGCAGCTGCTCTCTGTATAGATAATTGACTATGGTGTAGATTGGATCTGAGATCCAGCTCTCGATTTCCTAATACGCCATAGCCTAGGTACCGCTTCACCACAGTAGTAGAGCTATCGACGCCTCAAACCCTACAGACACTAGATCTTCATACTAGATTGGGATGTCTTTATCTTCTCCTCTACTGATCTGACCTTGGATTCCAGTGATATTTGCTTGTCGTATCTCACATCCATCGCTACATCAATCACCATCCTCCTGACCCCTAGACTACTCAGGCGTTTGGAGATTCTATCGAGTATTGATGCAAGCTCGCTGAAGTCTGAAACCTCTATGCATGTTCCAAATGGTGTCAAGGTGTACCTCACATTCAACTCCTCTAAAACTTTTAGAGCCTCAGCAACATACGTGCTGAGGCTAGTTGAAGATGTTCCAATTGGAACTACCCTAAGCTCAGCTAATACAACCATTAACACCACCTCACAGGGCATCTTAAAATTCACGGGATAGATAAACCCTGCAGTGAATAATTTATAGAACAGATGAAACTTGGGAAACAACATCTGCAAATTCACATACTAGTTCACTGGGTCGGAGTGTATCCTACAAATGCTTCTGTGGTGTGCTACAGGCTACGTTTTATACTCTTATAGCCTGTAGCGGTCATCTAAACTTGTGTTAAATGGTGGAAAGTGTGGGTTAATCTACGTGGTGTTGAGACAAGGGACTGCTGATAGAATTGTTGGACCATTGCACACAAATTGAATGGTGTGGAGATCTCTCCAGATCTACTCATCATGGCGTTTTGAAAATTGATGGGCGTTTGCGATGCTTAGCTAGAGTGAAAGCACTTTGTACTAGCTCAGAAGATGCTGTACATGGATAGTCTACTTTGGTTGTGATGTACATTAGAGTAGGAGGTTTATGCCCACAGCTCCCAGAATTTAAAGATGCAGAGAGCTCCTTGTAGTGCTGCTAGAGCGGATCTTTCTGCCGCTTGGGGGTAAATACTTAAAAGTTTATGCTCATCTCTAGCAGAGTTTCTATTGGGGGTAGTGTTTTGGCCGTACTGTGGCAGACTGGAATACCTAGGCAGATCTATGCTAGGCTGTACTGCAGCTGGAGGAGGGCAAGGCGGGAGGCTAGGATACTCAGCAGCATATTCCGTAGATACGGCGCTAGAAAATTGATTGAGTTTGGCTGTGGTATTGGTAGGCACGGCTATCTACTTAATCAAGAGGGCTTCTCCGTACTCCTCACCGATGTTGAGGACTGGAGATTTGGTGTAGCGAGAAGGCTACCGTTCAAAAAGGTGGATATACTGAACAGCGATGGTGGGGTGGGCGGCGATTTTGATGGAGGCTATGCGGTAAATCTGATGATAATATTCAGCTACAGCGATATGGTGAGAGCGCTGAAAAACATCAGTAGGATTATTGGAAGAGGGATTTTCGTTGCAGACTATAACTTCGAGTTGTATAGTGAGCCGCGTGACGTAGAGGTTCGTATAGGTGGTAGGGTCTACAGAGCTTTGCTTGAGGAGGAGAGGGTGGTTCCAGTAGATGGAGGTGTTCGTTACAGCTATAGGGTGAAGGTGGTTGATGGTATTAATAGGGTTGTAGGTGTTGAGGAGGCGTCCTACCCAGTCTATAAGAAGGAGGTGGTGTTTAAGGCTATTCAGGAGGCAGGATTCAAGATTCTGGACATAGTGTGGGTTACCTGGAACCCCATCAAATACATGTACGAGCTGTCTAGAGGCGAATCGGATAGCGCGTTTATGGTAATGGTCAGAGCATAGCGGTTTCATGCACGAGGGTGAGGAATACACACCCCCTTCCACAAACTGCATAGTGCTGTATATTCAGCTACTAGCCGCACTGCAAGAGCTTAAACCTTTTAATGTGCACCTGGGCAGCACATAGTGCTGGTAGATAGTGTGATGATTATGTATGAAAAGAGTACTCCAATTCCTCCAGAGGAATTCGTAAGGGTTGAGTGGATATCACTAAGAGAGTATGCCACAGAGATCTTCCGTGCTCTAGGAGCTCCACGTGACGAAGCTAAGATCGTTGCTGATGTGCTTGTTACAGCTGATCTCATGGGTGTTGAGAGC
>JANXEL010000048.1 GCA_025058535.1 Ignisphaera sp.
AATTTCAAGTCTTTTCCAGCCAGGCATATCCCTAATACTCCATCTACCAATACTGTAAACCCTCTGCACAACAGGCTCTACTTCACTCCATGCAAGTTTTGGTACCTTGGCGACCACACTAAGGTCTATAGGTGATTTAACATCAATATAATCCTTACCAGCAAGCCACTCTCCGGCACCATAAGCCTTGAAGTAGAATATGTTATCTTTGATCTCAGCCATATCTGCATACATAGTACCCCTTAAACTAAGGGTAACCAAGTCTATCCACCAAGGATAGGAAGAGTTATTTAGAACTTTAGCTTTATGAGTATGAAGATACACGAATTTCTATAGAGGTGTGTAAGGAGTGGAGTCTATAAAAATCTCTCCATCACAATTCTAACTCATACTAATGTATTAATCCTAAATGTGGATCACGCTATTAATAGAGGCTACGAGCTGTCCTTGAGTTGCTAACTATCTCTGTAACGGTAGCCTGGGTAGTATGTTCAGCTAGCTGAACGAAGGTGTATAGGGCTTAGAGTTATAGATGGGAGTGTAGATTACACCTTATTCGAGGTGTGTTGATGTGAAAAAAATTCCGGTGCATGTGATACTAGCTCTACTGCTGGTAACTGTAGTTGTACTAGCGGCTGCAGCTCTGTACGTAAGAAGTATACTTGAGATTGATGTAAAGGGTTCTGTGGATGTGAAGCCAAGCACTACTGTGGTAGATGTTAAGCTTGACATATATAGTAGGGAGGGGGAGGAAGTTATAACTCTAGGCACCATTAACATACCTACTAGAGGCAGTGTAATTGCTAGATCAAAGCTGGTTAATTATGAGGGGAACATCACTCTAGTTATAAGCGGTGAGCTACAGCTAGACTCTCATTCACGCCAGTACAGAATTGTAATGCCTTGCCTAGCAAGTATAGGAGAACCCTGCTATAGAATAGCTGTGATCATACCCGGCTACGACGAGCCACTGGATATTGAAGAAGGGGCATACAATGCCACACTTGTCCTGAGATGGATCGCGAGTGGCTTAGGTAAATTCCATCTAAAGCTTTACCTCGGATACAGTGAAGCTCCTACCAATCTAACCGTTGATAGTGAAGAGAGGCCTTATGTTAAGGTCGTTGGAATCAAGCCAGAGAGTGCTGATGGTTGGACAGCAGCGCACAATTCAACCAAATCCTATTCAATGCTTATAAGCAACACATCATCAACCACAGTAATGGTTTGGATCTGGATATATGATCCCAACAGTATAAATGAAAACAGTGTGACATTCAAGTTAGTTGATCATTTAACAGGGAACGTGATTGTGGAGAGAATTATAGAGATGTTTAGGGATGGAATATACTGGAGTGTGCTGCTAGAAGTGGAAATCCCCTCCGAAGGAATGTACAGACTTGCCTGCTTATTCAGGGATACACTAATGAGTAGTGTAATCATTGTGAATTAAAATTAGTGGTGTGATAGAGTGACTATCCACCTCCAGCAACCAGGAATATATCTACAGCTTCGTCCCCCTCTAGATATTTTTCACTATTAACATGCAGTATCTCTCCATCAACTACTATTACTACATACTTTATATACTTTCCCACAATATCCTTTATCCTGCTTGGGAGTTTGTGTAGTACCTCACTTACGCTTTTTGCATCTACGTTTACTACACCTATACCTCCTTCTTCCTTAATAACTCCATGGAGCCTAACTAGAACCACCGTTCCCACGCCTAGGTAGGCTGTACCGCTTCTCTAGCTCAACTAGAACAAAGTTTAAACCTAATTCTTCTAGCGTTTCTCCATAGGGTAGCCCTGTGTTATAGTCCCAGCGTCTATAGAGGTAGTACTCCTTGAGCATAGGCTCCAAATTGCAAACGTGTCCTTTAGCAGGACCCGTAGGCATAGGTTCACTGGTGAAGCGCTTGGGTATTGTCTCATACTCCTTTCCAATACCTTCTCTTAGGTTGAAGCACCTTTTTAAGTTAACGATTCTTTCTGCAGCTTCTCTTAGATGCTTAACGTTACTAAATTCTTCAATGCCTGTTAGGGGGTAGAGGAGTCTTGCTATAAAATCGAAGTAGTACATTGGAGGCCACATCGTGCCGTACTTACACATTATAACTGAATCCACTAAGGCAAATAGATCCTCCTGATCCTTTACCACAACCCCCTTGTACCCTTCGGACAATCTATTGCAAACTTCATTAGCCATCTCAGCACCAAACCTCTCAATAGCTATATCCCTATAGCCCAGCTCGTCCACCGTGGTAAGGGATCTAAGGTGATCAGCCCCACGAACAGATGTAGCCCAGGTAACACCTACAGACTTGTGAGCTCTCGGATCTTGAGCAGATACCTCAAGCCCTTTTACGTGAAGAGCATAATACTCAGAACCTCTGCCTATAATCCTTGCAGCTCTTGCTACACCCTCGGCCAGCACATTTCCAATTCCCTGTCTATATGTAATCATTTTAATGAGCTCTATTGCCGTTTCTTCGTTACCCCACGTGGGTTTAAGACCCCTTAATTCTTCCTCACTAACTAAACCCCTTTCGTAGCACTCGAATAGGAAGGATATAACCTTTCCAGTAGAGATCGTATCCAGTCCGTAGAGGTTGCACAGCTGATTCATGTATATTACAGCTTCAGCATTATCTATCAATAAATTGGAGCCAAGGGATACAAGTGATTCGTATTCAGGACCCCCAGTTACGGTTCCTGCATACTTTCCTCCGCCAACCATAGTTATGTGTTTACACATTATCATACACGAGAAGCACGAACCTCTAGATATTCTGTACTTTAGAAGGGCTTCACCACTTATCTTATCAGCATGTTCCCAGTAGCCTGTCCAGTGATTCTTAGTAGGTAATCTACCAATAGCATTCATTAAGCTAACCAGGTTGGGTGTGCCATATTTACCTAGGCTGAGCTGTGCTGGAAGGGCCCAGGGACCTCTAGTATTTATGTAGAGAAACTCCTCTACAACCTTAGTGAATTCATCAGGGTTGTGTACTTCAACACCCCTGCTCCCTCTAACTGCTATAGCCTTCAGGTTTTTAGAACCCATGACGGCACCCATTCCAGTTCTGCCAAGAGCTCTATAGTAATCCACCATTATTGAGGCGAACTTGACCATATTTTCCCCTGCAGGTCCTATCACCATTACATGAAGGTCTCTCCCAAGGCTATCCAGTATTATATTGGTGGCAGTTCTAGTATCTAAGCCCCACAGATGCTGCGATCTGTAAAATGTCACTTCATCATCGTTAATTATCAGAGAGACGGGTTCGCTAGACCTTCCGGTAATAACGATAGCATCATAGCCTGCATACTTTATCTCTGGTCCGAAGAACCCTCCTGCATGACTTTCACCCCAGATGCCAGTAATGGGAGACTTTGACGCGACCATGAACCTTCCAGCTGATGGTGCCAGTGCTCCTGTGGCTGGACCTGTGGCTACCACCAGTACATTGTCTGGAGATAGAGGATGAACGTTCTCGTTCAACATATTCCACAGCAGGTATGCAGCTAATCCGCTACCTCCGATAAATTGCTTAGCTATAGATACTTCAAGTGGTTTAACCACGTACTTCTGTTTAGTAAGGTCGATGAAGAGTATTCTCCCAGTATAGCCTTTAGGCTGCATAGAGAGCACCTCTCACACAATACTTGGCACACAGAGGCTCTCCATTACATAAGTCACACTTGTACGGCTTCCCATCTACTACACTAAACGCATTGTATTTGCATGTATGTACGCAGGTTAGACATCCTCTACACAGGTTGTGGTCTACAGTTACTATGCTACCACTCCACCTCAGGGCTCCATATGGGCATCTATCTACACACTCTCCACACTGTCTACAGATGGAGATGCTCTCCACTCTGCCGAATTCATGATTATAGTAGATTCTGATCATCGAATATCTTGGACTGAATATCCCAAATTTACTAAAGCTACATATGAGGCTGCATATGGAGCACCCAGTACATAGACTAGGGTCGAGATTTATTCGCCTACCCTGTAGGCCCATCTGACCACGCCCCGCTCCAGTACCGTAAGTATCTTAGATAGGATAAGGGCTACTATTGATAGGAGAACCAAGCACGAAAAAGCAAGCGGTGTATCTAGTCTTGAAGTGGAGGAGAGTATGATGTAGCCAAGACCTCTATCAGAGGCCACCATCTCAGCTATAACTGTTCCCACAAGTGCTCCAGTGAATCCTGCCTGTAGGGAGCTGAGGAAATAGGGCATTGCTCTAGGAATGGCCACCTTCACCAGTATCTGCCTCTTGGTGGCTCCAAATGATACGAGTAGCTCCCACATCTCTTTCTCAATCGTTATCATAGCTGTTAGACTTGGTACCAGAATTGGAAAGAATGCTATTAAGAAGGCGGTTAATATTTTAGGTATAGAGCCGAGGCCAAACCATATAACTAATACGGGGACTAGTGCAGCTCTAGGAATTGCATTAAATCCTGCTATAACAGGATAGATTGCACCTCTAATTGTTTCACTATAGGCCAGTAGGAGGCTGAGAGCCATTGAGGATAAGGCGGCTATGCAAAGACCGAGTGTGGCAAAGTAGAGTGTCTCAAGAAGATTGCTAATTAGGTAGAGGGGATATCGGGTTATTGTAGCTATGATATCTGAGGGTGAGGGTAATACAAATCTGGGGATGTTGAATAGCTTGACCATAAACTCCCATAGTACAATTGCAGATAGAACGACGAAGGGCGTATTAATAACCCTGCCAAATCCTTTGCTAATGAGCATCATCTACTCACCCAGCATGTTCTTAATCATCATCACATACTCATTGAACTCTCTAGTATATTGAAGCTCTAAACTCCTAGGACTCTCAAATGAAATTTTTACTTCGGCCTTTATGCGACCCGGCCTTGAGCCCATAACAACTATGCGATCAGCTAGTAGAACAGCCTCACGAATATCATGTGTAACTAGCACAGTGCTACACCTCTCCTCCATAACAACATTTTGTAGGAGCATCCACATTTCTTCCCTTGTAATTGCATCAAGTGAACCAAAGGGTTCATCCAGCAGCAGTAGCTGGGGTCTGTGGATAAGAGCTCTGCAAAGTGCAACCCTCTGCTGCATACCGCCAGAGAGCTCCCATGGGTAACTATTTTCAAAATTCTTTAGACCTGTCATCTTTATGAGCTCCAAGGCTCTCTCTAGGTATTCGTTGACGCTTTCACCCATGACCTCTATAGGCAGTAAGACGTTCTTGAGCACGGTCCTCCAAGGCAGAAGGAGGGGAGATTGAAACATCATTCCAACCTTTCTGCGCCTTCCATTAAACATTTTTTGATTAAAAATGACCTCTCCCTTGTCTGGTTTTATGAGGCCTGCTACCACCTTTAGTAGCGTTGTCTTTCCACACCCGCTCCTACCAACCACGGCTAAAATTTCCTCAGACACTATATCTAGGTCTATGTCGGATATCGCTAGCAGAGACTGCCTCCCATTTCTATAGCTCACAGACACTCCTCTAAGTTTTACAAGCGTCTCGATTTTAATCACGCTTACGGCAGTCTTTCTTTAATAGGTGGGAGATACTTGAAATCTACTATTTCATCTATGCTAGGCTTTCGGGCAAGATTAAACGCCTCAACTATAATTGCTATGTTCCTCTCAACGAATGCAGGATCGATGTACCCAAACCCATATTTATCCGTGATGCCCTTCACATTGATTAGCTCTAGAGCCATGAGCAGCCTCTTTCTTTCCACATCCTTATTCAGTGTCGGATCCTTCTTTAATACCATGCCTACAGCTTCATCAGGATTCTCAATAGCATACTTTATACCCTTGATCACAGCCCTCAAAAACTTTGTAACAGCCTCTGGATGTTTCCCAAGGAAATCTGTATTAACTACAATACCATTGCCGAGTATATCCATATAATCGCTATACCTAAACACCGTAATATTCCCTTCAGATACACCTAGGTTCTGTAGATTTAGAACCACTGTATAGTAGAATCCCGTAACAGCATCAACCTCTCCCTTGACTAGCATGGGTTCCCTCAGCGGTACATCCATGGTGATCCACGTTATCTTATTTGAATCTATACCGGCAGCCTTTGCAAAAGCTGGAAAGATTCTTCTAGCAGCATCACCTGCTGGAGCTCCTACTCTCCTACCCTCTAAATCCTTTGGCGATGATATACCTGTGGATTTCAATGTCACAACGCTTAGAGGTGATCTTACGTGAATTACTGCTATGAGCTTTACCTTGGCATCCGGGTTCTTGGACTTGAATTCAATTAGCGAGTTCAAGTCACCAAACCCTATATCGAATAGACCTGCTGCTACATCACTCACAACTTTGGCGGAACCATAACCTCTGTCAATTGTAACGGAAAGCCCCTCTTCAGCAAAAAATCCTTTGTAGTAGGCGATGAGGAAAGGTGCTTGGGGGCCCTGGTAAGCCCAGTCTAAGGTGAACTTTATCAATACGAGACCTTTCTCAGCGACCTCAGCAGGTCTAACGAGCCAGCCTAAGGGAAAGCCTACGGCTATCCCTATAACTAGTCCTACAATTAGCATCCTATACCTAGTGTTAAGCATTGTTTTACCACCCCATCTTTACATTATTGATATAAGTATTTAAAAGCTCTATGGTCTTCATCTATGGAAAAATATACATAAATAATATAAAATTTGTTCGGAATTTCGGAATGCAGATACCTATCGGTGTATCGACGTGGTATAGTGTATAGCGTTTGGATTTACAAAATCAAACACAAGATGGCTCTTGCACTCTATCATAAAGGAGCACAGTATTTGACCTTCTATTATACAGAATGTAAGTAGCATTGCCTTACTACCACATAAAAATCATCATCTCAGCTCGTGTTATGATATCTACGCATTGCAAAATACTGTTACTGTGTGGATAAGAGGAGTCAGTACTTAAATTAATTGTGAGCAACAGGAGCCTCATAGATAGTGTATAGTGTGATGCTATGGTTACGGCTATAGAGAAGCTCTATATAGATTACATCTATAGGAATGTGGATAATCCGCTCGCTTTCTTTGAGACAGAACCAGGTCTGATAGCGCTAAGGAATACAAGCATGATCACATTATTTGATCATCCACACGTTAAGTTATGGCACAAATTTTTGCTAGAGGTCTTCGACTCTAAAATACTAGGGAAGTATGCCCTGATCCTTCCCTGCTCTAGAGTCAAGCCATACAGGATATCTAGGCTTCACAGTCAGTTAGAATGTGGGCTGAGCAACTATAATCTTGATAATTGGGTTCA
>JANXEL010000002.1 GCA_025058535.1 Ignisphaera sp.
TTTACATTGAAGCCTCTCTTGCTCAGACCCTCTAGAAGCTTCTCTGAAACTCTATCAATTATAAGCACATTCTGCATTCCGACAAAGATCTACCACCAGCGGGTAGATATATCTCACCACATCTCAGTATATAAATCTAGCTGGTAGATACACTTTTAATAGGTAACAATTCGTATATATTAGGTAAAACAGTTTGTATATGGAGGCTGATTCCACATCCTCTATCCCATAAAAGTTGTATATCCACTACCACACACTTCCTAGGATTCGCACCATTAAACGACGAGATATTTATTTAAAGTCTGTACAGCATACAGAACCACAGTAACAACAGGTGTAGAGCTGTGGAGTGGAATGGAGAGCAATACTATAGGGAGATATATCCGTTCACAGATGTTCCACGATTTATAACTGGATCCAGAGACCTGGTAGAGAATCTGAATAAGGTATACATAACGGATACTACGCTTAGAGATGGTCAGCAGGGCTGGAGAGTTTTTACCCCAAGGGAGTACGAAAGAATTTATGAGCTTCTAGCTGAAATAGGTGGTAGGGGTGCTGTTGATAGCACTGAAGTTTTTCTCTATACGGAAAAAGATAGGGAAATAGCTAAGAGACTTGTAGGTTACGGGTATAGATACCCCAAGGTTATAGCATGGATAAGAGCCACACTCTCAGACCTACAGCTGGTTCTAGATTCTAGAATAGATGAAGCTGTTATACTCATGTCCATTTCAGATTATCACATAAGGTATAAGTTCAATGCTACACGAGAAGAGGTCATCAGAAAGTACCTAGAGGTTGCAGAGAGAGCTCTAAGCCATGGAATAGTTCCCAGATGCTCTCTAGAGGACATAACGAGAGCGGACGTGAATGGCGTGGTGATACCATTTATTGAAAAGCTTCTTGCACTTGGTGAAAGGTATGGAATACCCATAAAGATAAAGCTGCCAGACACCCTCGGCCTAGGTCTACCTTTTCCAGAGGTAGAACTACCTAGAGGTATTCCAGCGATTGTGCAGAGCATAAGAAGAGCAACAAATCTACCACAGGAGTACATAGAGTTCCACGGACATAACGACTTTGGTCTTGTCGTGGCTAACCAC
This sequence comes from Ignisphaera sp., assembly GCA_025058535.1. Lineage (GTDB taxonomy): Archaea > Thermoproteota > Thermoprotei_A > Sulfolobales > Ignisphaeraceae > Ignisphaera. The sequence continues at coordinate 1,107 of JANXEL010000002.1, forward strand.
ATCTCAGCATGGATGTATGGAGCTGCAGCAGCTAACTGTACACTGCTAGGTATTGGAGAAAGAGCTGGTAACTGCCCTCTTGAAGTAATGGCTATACACTATGCCGGGTTAAGAGGGCATAGCAACATTAATCTAAAGGCTCTTCCAAACATAGTGGAGCTGTTTGAGAGCATGGGGCATAGATTAACTGAGCACTATCCAATTGTTGGTAGGAATGCATTTAGGACCAAGGCAGGTATTCACGCAGATGGCCTCCTCAAGAATCCAGAGGTCTACCTCCCGTTTGATCCTATGGAGGTGCTAGGCATACCCTACTCGGTAGCTATAACGCCATACTCCGGTAGATCAGCAATACTGCTGTGGCTTAGAAACTACCTGGGGCTAAACCATCTGAGTAAGGATGATCCGCGGATAAACTATATCTATAATGATATTGTTGAACTCTATAATAGGGGCAGTAGAACTGACCCATTGACGGATAGTGAGATGTTCACAATTGTAAGCAAGTATTTCCCTGAGGTGGAGAAGGTTAGAAGGGGGAATAGTTAGGAGTTTTATTCTTACTTAATTCAACTCATCATTTAACATCTCTCATTTTCCCAATGGGGATGGAGAGTGGGCCTCATAGATAGAATAGTATCACGTTCACTTCAAAAAGATGTCTCACCAGGGGAGATAGCAATAGTCAAAGTGGACGTGGTATACGCTCAGGATGGCACCGCACCCCTCATCATAGATGTAATTGAAAATGAATTAGGGATGGGAAAACTTGCGGCTGCCGATAGAAGCTATCTTTTCATAGATCACCTAGCTCCAGCACCACACATAGCGGCTGCTTCTGCTCATAAGAGAATGAGAAGGTTTGCCGAAAAGTATGGTGTGAGGCTTTTTGACGCAGGATACGGTATAAGTCACCAGGTTGTTGTCGAAGATGGTATAGTGAGACCAGGTATGGTAGCTGTGGGAGCTGATAGCCACACACCAACAGTAGGTGCCATAGGAGCATATGCAACAGGTATTGGCAGCACCGATGCAGCTATAGCAATGGTGTACGGAGAGTTATGGTTAAGGATACCGGAGACTGTAAAGATAGTCCTGAGTGGGCCAATTCCTAAGGGGGTCTACGGTAAAGACATAATACTATATATGGTAGGCGAGTTTAAGACGGACGGGATGATTGGTAAATCTGTAGAGTTCCACGGAAATGCTCTTAAGAATCTTACCATCGATTCGCGAATGACCATAACAAACATGTGCACAGAGATGAGCGCAGAATCAGCTATAATACCTGTTGACGAAGTTGTGCTGAGGTGGCTCGATGAGCATGGGTATTCCATTGCTAGAAAGGTGGATGGGGAGGATCTTGGAGAGTACGTAGACGTGATACCAGTTGAAGTTTCGAGGCTGGAGCCTATGGTTGCAGCACCACCTGATGTAGATAATGTTGCGACTGTTGGAGAGGTTGAAGGTATGGAGGTGGACCAAGTGTTCATAGGGTCTTGCACAAATGGGAGATTAGAGGATATAGAGGTAGCTGCTAGGATAATAAAGAATAAAAAAATTAGTAAAAGAGTTAGATGCATTGTATCTCCAGCTTCGAGGAGGGTGTATAGAGATGCCCTTAAAATGGGATACGTAGATGTACTTATTGAAGCGGGCTGCATAGTGGCTCCCCCAACATGCGGTCCATGCGTCGGCGCTCATATGGGGCTTCTAGCGGAGGGTGAGGTAGCTATCGCTACAACTAATAGAAATTTCATGGGCAGAATGGGGCATAGGGAGAGTAGGGTATACCTAGCGTCACCGGCTACCGCTGCCGCTTCTGCAATAGAGGGTAGGATAGCAGATCCTAGAAAATACCTTTCTTAGGGTGGTGAAATGATTAGACAGGGTAGATGCTGGAAACTGGGAGACAATATAAGCACAGACCATATAATATCAGGTAAGTACAAGTTTGAGGCTATAAATGACATCAATAAAATGCTTACTCACCTATTTGAAGAGGTTATACCGGGTTTTCACAAGCTAGTAAGACCAGGGGATATAGTTGTGGCTGGGAGAAACTTTGGAAAGGGATCCAGTAGGGAACAGGCGCCAAGACTTCTAAAGATGGCTGGAATAGGAGCGGTTGTTGCAAAAAGCTTTGCGCACATATTCTACAGAAATTCAATAAACATCGGCCTTCCAGTTGTAATATCTAGGAAAGTACCGGATGTAACGCAGAATGGTGATGTAATAGAGATTAATTTAGTGGAGGGCTATGTAAAGAATATAACGAGGGGTGTGATGGAGCCTATACAACCATACCCGAAATACATTGGGCAGATCGTAGAGATAGGTGGTATAGTTGAGTATATAAGAAGGTATGGGAGGCCTCCATGGCAAGAAGCTACAAGGTAGGCGTGTTAAAGGGCGATGGTGTAGGTCCGGAGATAGTTGAGGCTACTATAGACTTACTAAACGCGCTGGATTTGGAGATTAGCTATGTAGAGCTTGAGGCAGGGTACAACTACTATCGAAAGACAGGCAGGTCTATAGAGGAGGACTTCTTTGATAAAGTTAGGGAAGTTGATGCAATACTGAAGGGGCCCCTCTATACGCCGCCCGACAATAGAGAGTTTAAGAGTGTAAATATTTTAATTAGAAGAGAGCTCGACCTCTATGCTAATGTTAGACCCTTCAGAAGCTTTGAGAACGTATCTCTTAAGAACTTCAACATTGTGCTTATTAGGGAAAATACTGAGGATGTATACGTTGGTATTGAGGGAAGGTACAGAGAGGAAGCTATATCTCTCAGGATTATAACTGGTGAAGGCTCTAGAAGAATAGCAAGATATGCATTCAACTATGCTGTGGAGAGGGGATTTAGAAGGGTTACAGTTGTGCATAAGGCAAATATATTGAAGGAGACGGATGGACTATTTCGCGAAACCTTTTACGCAGTCTCTAGAGAGTATCCAAACATTATAGCAGATGAGCTTATAGTTGATACTGCAGCATATTCTATTGTTAAAAATCCTGAGAGGATAGAGATGCTTCTAGCACCCAATCTCTACGGTGATATTCTGGCGGATCTTTTGGCAGGTATGGTTGGAAGCTTAGGTCTATGCGGCTCGGCTCAAATAGGAGATAGAATTGCATTATTCGAACCAGTGCACGGTGTTGCGCTAGACATAGCTGGAAGAGGTATTGCAAATCCCATTGGTGAAATACTCTCGGCAAAAATGATGCTTGAGTACCTGGGGCGGCGCTATAGTGATGATAAGCTTGTTAAACTTTCTGAAAGGATTGAGGAAGCGGTGCATATAGTAGTTGGTAGAAAGAAGATCTGGACACCTGATTTGGGAGGCACTAGCTCAACTAAGGATGTTGCAAAGGCAATCGAACACAGTCTTAAAGAGCTAGAAAATGTTTTTTAACCGCGCACCTTAATAGTGTACCTGTTTGGTGAATCTCTTGGAAACATAAATAATTTGAGCAGATCCGCATCAAGAAGGATATTTAGAGAAGGAGTTCTCATAAAGTGTGTACAGTGTGGACATACATATGATCCAGATCCGTTCATGGTGCTATGTCCCCGCTGCAGAGGGCTATTGGAGGTAGTAATGCCATCCAAAACAAGCTTTAGCATGGAAATAGCTAGAATGAGGAGATTTAGTGTATGGAGATATAGAGAGCTTTTGCCTATAGATGATGGAGTAACACCCGTAACGCTTAACGAGGGGGGAACACCACTAATACCATTGATGAGATGTCGAAGTGGTACTGAGAGAGTTGTCGATGTCTATGTAAAGTTTGAAGGTAGTAACCCCACAGGGAGTTTTAAAGATAGAGGGATGACCGTAGGAGTAACAATAGCTAGAAACATAGGTGTTGAAGGAGTTATTGTTGCAAGTACGGGAAATACGGCAGCGTCTGCTGCAGCTTACGCTGCTAGAGCGGGTTTGAGGTGCGTAGTTGTTCTGCCTAAGGGAGGTGTGGCTAAGGGTAAGATAGCCCAGGCGTTGCTACATGGTGCAGAGATTAGAGAGGTTGAAGGCGCATTCGATGACGCCCTAGATGATGTATTTACAGAGGTGGTTGTAAATGGTGGTCGAAAGTTATACCCACTGAATTCGTACAATCCGTGGCGATTAGAAGGACAGAAGACCATAGCCTTTGAAATTGTTGATGAACTTGGTTTTGTGCCTGATATTGTGATTGTACCTGTTGGAAATGCTGGCAACATATCAGCTATTTGGAAGGGTTTCAAAGAGCTCTATAGCTATGGATTAATAGACAAGCTTCCTAGAATGGTGGGTGTCCAAGCCGCAGGAGCAGCACCACTTGCCCTAACATGGGAGCAGGGGGCAGATAGGCTCCATGCTGTGGAGAATCCACAGACCATAGCTTCAGCTATAAGAATTGGTAAACCTGTCAACTGGTTAAAGGCATTGAGAGCTGTTAAGGAATCCGGTGGCAGATTCATAACTGTGTCGGATGAGGAAATCCTGGTTGCAATGAAAATGCTAGCAGCACTTGAGGGTATAGGCGTTGAACCGGCCAGCGCTGCATCGTTAGCCGGCTATAGGAAACTAGTAGACAGCAACCTCATAGATGGGGGTGAGGTTGTAGTTTTAATAGCAACAGGACACGCACTAAAGGATCCAGATACAATAGTTAGTAAGGTTGCTGCAAGAGCGTTGCAGCTTGGGTAGAAAAAAAGATAAGGAAAAGGAAACTGTTTTAGCTATATAGCAAAACAGGATGGTGTGGAAATGATACCCAGACTCATGTGCACTCAGCATCCAGACTCAACAGTAAGGGTGACTGCGCAAGAAGAGGTTGACGAGGCGATACAAGGCTTCAGTATGTACGGTTGCGATGAGGTTATGTCAGACTACGAGGGAAAGCTTACACCGTATTCACAGCCCAAGGATATAGTTATGAAGGCTAAGAACCTGGATATACCAGTCGGCGAGAAGCTATACATTACTCCCAGGATACCTAACCCAAAGCTGGAGGACTTTGATAGAGTTGCACTAACTCTAGAGGCCGCCCTTATAGCAAACTACTATGCATATAAATACTTGGGCACTCAGGCGGTAAAGTGGATTATTCTGCCAATGGTCGAGAGCACGGATGTCATTAGGCTAGTCCAGAGACTCATTATAAAGAAGTCCAAAATTCTATACGAAGAAATGGGTGTACCATGCACAATGATGCAACTAGTACCGCTGGTTGAGGATTCCTCAAAGCTCATCCACATACACGAGTACATAATCAGCCTCTATGATATTCTAAAAGAATTTGATGCTGATTTGAAGGTCCTAAGGGTATTTCTAGGCAAGAGCGATACAGCCACTAAAAGTGGGCACATAGCTTCAGCGCTGTCAATGATGTACGCACTCCATGAAGTCTTCAAAATAGATGAAGAACTTGATATTGACATAAAACCGATAATAGGAATGGGATCACCACCATTCAGAGGTGGAATTAATAACCCGAAACTTGTAGATATGGAGGTAGAGCAATACAGAGGTTTTTCAACTGTAACAATACAGTCAGCAATCCGGTACGATGTTACGTACTCGGATTACCAAAGGGTGCAGTCCGCATTACTAACCAATATTGGAGGTACGTCGAGGAAGGTCGATCCGCAGCTTCTCCAGCTCGTAGATGAGGCCGCCATGAAGTATAGAGCCCTAGTTGCCAGATACATAGATGTGGTAAATAAGTATGCCTCAGTCATTCCTACAACTAGGGATAGGATATCATGGAGGGAGTATGGGAGGAGTATAGTTTTGGAGGATAAGATGCTTAGTACACCAAGAGCCATTGTCTATACAGCAACATGGTATATCTTAGGGGTTCCACCCCTTCTTCTAGATGCGGACTTCATTATAGAGGCGTATAGGAGGGACGCTATCGATTGGGTATTCAAGTACATGCCCTACTTGAAGAAGGAATGGGAATATGAGGCACAGTTCTATGTGCCTCAGGTGGCGGAAAGGAGATTAGATGGGGAGATAGTGCTAAAGATCAATAAAGCAATGGATGTAATGGGAGTGAGGCACGAGCCTGCAGAGCTTTATAGAAAGCTTATAGAATTAAATCCAATAGAACCCTACATACTGTCGCTGGGAAAGATGAGGGGATTCCTAGGTTAAAGCGGGCACTCCATGAGTGAACGAATCTAAATTCGCTATTGATGCAGTGTGAGGCTATTTATTT
>JANXEL010000099.1 GCA_025058535.1 Ignisphaera sp.
ATAAGATCGAAATTCGTCTGCCTAGACAAGGTGATGGTTTAGTGTGCAATGATATAGTGAGCAAAGATGTGCTTCTAGAGCTTCTTAAAAGATTCGATGTAAGCATTGTTTCCTGTAGGTGTAAGGACGACCACTGTGCTCTTTATCATTGCAAGATTTTTATAGAACTTAATGGAAAGAGAAGCGAATTTGCAAAGAGATTTCCAAACATTAAATGTACAGAATAGAATATAGTTTCAAGAGCGCCAGATCACTATTAATGAAATTTATGATTTAAATTTCTAGAGGTATTAACAGTATACAAGGGTGGTGCAGAGCAAATGAGTATAAAATCCATCTTCATAGATGCCAGGATATGGAGATATGTACTGAGAAGTCTTGCTGACTACATAGAAACCATAGGTATATTAATCCACCCTAGTGAAGGTATGAAAATTAAAGCCATGGATCCCACCCACGTGATGCTTATTGATTTTCACGTCCCCGTGTCAGCATTTGAGGAGTACTCCGTTGAGAGAGAAACTACACTATTTGTTAATCTTGAGAATGCTTCAAAAATCTTAAGGAGAGCATCAAAGTTGGATAAGCTCATGATTTCGAGCGACGGATCGAAGCTGACGCTGGGCTTTGTATCTAAGAGTGGAGCGCTACGATCCTTTATTCTACCACTTCTCTCCGGCAGCCATGAAGAGGTGCCAGAACTTTCACTTGAATTTCAAGTTCAGGCAAAGATTCTGGGTGCAACACTATCCTCAGCACTGTCTGTGCTCGAGGATGTAGGAGAGATTTTAAAGTTTAAAGTGAGCAGGGAAGGTATTTCACTTATAGCCACATCAGATCTTGGTGAGGTTGAATTTGTATTCAGCATAATGACAGGCACCTTAATAGATTATCAAGTTTCTGAGAACTTTAGCGAATTCACAAACATCTACTCTATGAGGTATATATCGCTTCTAACAATATTAGCTAAACTCTCCGAAGTTGCTACGGTGAGATTGGGTCAAGATATGCCTTGTGAGATAGAATTGGAGATGCTCGGTGGAGCAAGGCTAAAGCTATATGTGGCTCCTAGGGTTGAGTGAATGGGTAACTCCACTTCCTCGCAGAGCTGGCTTGAGGTATATGAAGAGATTTTTAGGAGGTACTATAGTAGGGCAGATCTACTCCTTCCTAACGATTTCTATGTCCGTGAAATTGCTCTGCAAACACTATATGGCGAGAATTACATTAGACATTTATCGTTCTCAACCATTTCAGAGCTTCGTAGAGCAATTACTGAAAGAATACCGCGTCACCTATTCTACTCGTCAGCGAAATACAGGGAGCCTGCCAATACCTCCATGGATGAAAAGCAGTGGATGGGAAGCGATCTAGTGTTTGATATTGACGCAAACGATGTAGAGGAGTGCACTTTAGAGAGGGGTGTAACTACGTTTAGATTCTGTAAAATTTGTGGGTACACAGCATCTGAAAACATAAAACAGTGCCCAAAATGCGGTTCTTTACTTCTAAAATTTGAACACGTTGATAATAGGTGCATTCGGAAAGCGCTACTCTATTTGGATAAGCTTATAGACGTAGTTTTAAGTGATTTAAACTTCAATGTGTTAAAAGCTTCATTCTCTGGTCACAGAGGATTCCACTTGATAGTGGAGTTGGATCAACCATTCGACAAAATGAATCAAGAAACCAGACGTGCAATTGTTTCATACATCAAATTGGATGAATCAGCAGCCACATACATTAAAACACACCTACTGAAACTTGATAAAGGGAGAGCCGTTCCACTGCCTCCAAAAATTAGCGATGGAGGTATTCGGAGGCGTATAGCTAAGGAACTGCAGAGCATGCCTATAGATGAAGTGGTCAGAAAGTACGTAGCGGGTCAGCTGAGCAAGCTCAGCTTCTCAGATGCATTAAGAATGTACAAGGTGTTGGAAACCCATATTGACGATGTGATCAAAAGGGTGTCCATACCTATAGATCCAAAAGTTACCATAGACACCACACACCTTGTTAGAGTACCAAACAGCATAAATGGAAAGACTGGGTGGATTGCCTATAATATAAAAAAGCTCGACATCAGTGAATTTTCCATGGATCACTCATTGCTCTCTCCTGAGGAGGGTGTAAAGCTCAAGATTCGTATCGATATAGATTTACCTAGATTAGAGATAATCGACACTACCTTCTCCTTCACCCGTGGTGAAGAAGCTGTGCTAGACTACGTCTATGCATCCTATCTAGTATTTAAGGGTGTAGCTACACTTACTGATGTGAAGAGTTGACAGTAATGTCATCACCAAATGTGCTAGATAACCTCGTAAAGATGCTAAGCTCTCTACTTCTCGATGATAAGGTATCCACAACACAAATGACAAAAATTTTCGATGAGATAAACAAGCTAAGTATCACGATGGATAGCTGGTGTAGTAGCGCCTCCTCAGACTCTACCATCCAAGGTATCTGCAGCAAGTTTAACGAAATCATGAATAAGATTATTGAGTTGACTTTGAAAAACGTAGTTGTAAGAACCATGAATAGAGAAGTAGCATTCGAACAGGACATTCTAGGAAAGATCCTTACAATACTCATCAAGATTTTAGATAGTTTTAGGCACACAATTCTGAAATCCATTATAGTACATGACAATAAAATTCTGTGTAGAGTGAAAAAATCTTTTCACAGCCAATACAGTGTTGTACTTCCTGGGTACGTAATACTGGTACCTATCGAAGATGCTGTAATGCTGGCCTCTCTAGGCTATATTGATATAATTGATGTTCACTAGTACTGTGACAATTATTAACTTGAACACAACTTTATTTCGTGAATGGAAGAGGAATACTCTTAAAATTTGGAGCTCTTTATTTTTACTGTAGAGAAAGTGCACCATTTAACACACATAGAATATGTGAAGAACGGAAATCCGTAAATGACGTGTAACTGTGTCCTAAGGGTGTAATCTTCATAGAAATACAGTCAATACATCATTCTGATTAGTGCTGCGGTGAGTCAATCCTTTAATTTGATTGAGCTCAATGAAGTATGGGAGAGTATGAGCTTATAAAACTCTATAGGGCGGTGTTAACTAGATAATTGCAGACGAGGGTGAGCATTTTTGAAGATACCAAGAAGTATTGTTACACACTGTCCGAGGTGCAGAACTCACACAGAGCAGAGTATTGTTATATATAAGCATGGAAAGAGGAGAACTTTGGCTGAAGGTCAGCGCAGATACTTAAGGAAACAGGAGGGCTATGGATCTAAGCGTAAACCTGAGCAAAAAAGATTTGCAAAAGTAACTAAGAAAACTGTACTTAAGTTGAAGTGCAGTAAATGTGGGTATGTTCAGCATAGAAAAGGAATAAGAATTAAAAAACCGGAGCTTATAGAGAAGACGTAGACTAGGACCGAGATGTATGCTGAGGTGAAGCCACTTTGGCCAAAAAGAGAAAGATCTTAATCCCAGAGCCCAGAAGTAGATTCATCAGAGTAAAATGCAACGTTTGTGGCAATGAACAGCCCGTTTTTGATCATGCAACATTTCCAACAAGATGTCTAGTCTGTGGAACTATAATTCTACAGCCCACTGGGGGTAAGGCAAAGCTTATTAATGCTGAAGTGGTTAAGGTTCTCGGCTAGTCAATTGCTAAACATCCTTAAGTGCAGAGACCTGCAGAGTGAGAAGGGTATAGGGGGGTTTTATGAGTATTCCATTTAGAAAACGTGGCTCTCCCGAGGTTGGAGAACTTGTAGTTGCCCAAGTGAAGAAGGTGTTTGACTACGGTGCCTATGCCGATCTCCTAGAGTATGAAAATCTAGAAGCGTTTATTCCATGGAGTGAAGTGAGCACTAGATATGTAAAGGATATTAGAGACGTAATTAGGGAGAATCACGTTGTGGTGGGAAAGGTAATCAGAGTAGAAAAAAAGCTCGGTAAAGTTCAGGTAGACATATCTATTAAAAGAGTTCTGGAGGGGGAGAAAAGAGCAAAGATTTTGAGATGGAAGAGAATCCAGAGGGCTCAGAAAATAGTAGAGCTTTCGGCTAAAAATGTCAATAAGAGTCTGGAGGAAGCTTACAGATGTGTCTGGTCAGTATTGGAGAAGGAACCTGACCCCCTATCAATATTGGAGGAGGCTGTATTGAGGGGGCCACAGATACTTGCACAGCGCGGCATACCTGAAGACTGGGCAAGTGCTGTTTTTAGTGAATCGCAGAGACACATATCAATAAAAACTGTAAAGATCAGAGCCATAGCTGAACTAGTGTGTTATAAAAGTGATGGTATTGAAAGAATAAAGAAAATTTTGAGTGATGTAAGCAATACAAACTATGGAAGCAATACTAAGGTCGTGGTGTATACTATTGGTGCTCCCAGGTATAGAATTGAAATTGAAGCCGTAGACTATAAAGTAGCTGAGGATATCTACAATAAGATAAGCAGGTTTCTAGAAGTACAGGCTAGAAACCTTGAAATAGATCGCTTTAAGCTGATCCATGAAGAAGTTGAAAAGGGATAGCAATGAGATGGAGGTTAAGGAAGTGCCCCGTATGTAAAACATATACTCTAAGAGAAATATGTGCAAACTGTAACACAAAAACCTTGGTACCTCATCCCCATAGATTCTCACCTGAAGATAGGTATGTTGCCTACAGAGTTCTGAGCAAGTACCCACGCCTAGTAAGTAGAGGCTAGGAAATGCTCTCCCAGACTACTGAAAAATATTGACTGCTGCTATGGAGTGTATTAATGAACACTAAATTATGTCTCCGTCAACCATTTAATTCCATTTCCAGTCACTAAAAACTTGAACTTCAAGTCAATAGGAGGCTTCACAAAGCGTAGCAACCTAGTACGATTGCTAGATTTCTCGATAACAGCTATGCACTCTGCCCACATTGAAAGATACTCATAACCAGCCACTATCTCACCATACTCGTCCGCTTTTACTTGCGCTGAAGCAATTACATATGTACTTTTATAGCTGATTACATCGAGAAGAGCCAGTATGTTTAAAAACATTCTAATGTTCCGCTGATCTACAGATTCAACTCTGTAGAAGTGGTTTATGCTATCAATAAATACTGCCTGCGGACTCCTGCCCATCGCAATGATATCTATAATTAGATGAGCCAAGTGGTCTTGATCTAGTGCTATTGAAAACAGTATGTTTTCTGACGATATTCCGAGGCTCAACACCCTGTTTAGAAAAATAGAGCCCTCTGTGCTGATGTAGTACAAACTATTGATAGGCTTTGAGCATAGCAACATATTGAGCATGATATTGGTCTTCCCGCTACCTGCTTCACCGTAAATTACCATCTTTTTACATCTAGAAAGTACAATTTGATCCAATTTATCATTACATAGTGACAGCATTAATTCATTGCCTTACAGATATCTAGCTTTCAACCATATATTGGATTGTACTACATGGTAGTTGCTGTATAGATGTAGCTACCATTTATAGCTTTTAGCAGTCCTCGTTTGGCCAGCACTTCTATAGCCTCTGCAATGTATCTTCCGCCCACAGCAATATCGTACCATTCAATAAACTTCTTGTTAAGATCCTCTAGCGTCCATGAAACCCTACCTTCTTCTCTATAAGAAGATTCTATAATTCTCTTTAAAAATTGTGTAACATCCTCTAGACGTGTCCAGGGGTATTGGAACCAAACCCATTCCTTTACCTCCATATAGTAGAAGTCAGGTTTGATCTTCGCAACACTAGATATCCATTGAAGCGCGGCAATTTTCAGATCCTTGGGCCGCCAGCTGTTTGATATATGCTCTTTAGCTAGTATCACAGATTCTCCCGTATCTATTATGTCATCCACTAACAGAGCTCTGTATTCAGTGAGGTCTACGCTGTAGTCAAATTTTATTATAGCTCTTTCACCCTTTTTAGCTGCCTCAGTCCAGTGCTGCGACTGTATTGACAGTAAATTCTCAATACCTAGAAAGTCGCACAGTAGTCTGGCGGGCACATAGCCACCCCGAGCAATGGCTATTACAACATCCGGCACATATCCACTTTTTTCTATTACCTTTGCCAATCCCCAACTCCACTCAGTTATCTCTTCCCACGATACAAGCTTTACTGGGATACGCGGCATAGAGTTAAACACCGAAAATTAGCATGAAACAGGGATATATAATCTTTTTCTTATTTTAAATAAACTTGGAGATTATAGTACATTTAGAAGTAATGCATGGATGTTAAGCTGTTTATGCCAATTTTAGCATCACTGCAGTCAATTAATTTGTTTTTAATCTGCTTAGGTACTGTAGTTTTTGGCCTCCGAGGCTGGCCTATGCAATAGATGAGCCGTAGGTGATCATGAGCATAGGTTCTCTGCGGAGGCCATAATGAAATTCAACCTTTGATGACTGCCACCGGTATAATTCTCACTACAGGTCTTACTATTCCCGCTCTTGCAGCCACGTCTATAACTTTATCAACATCTTTATACGCCTCCGGGGTCTCCTCAGATAACTCCCTCATTGTAGCAGCTCTAACGAGCACCCCCCTCTTTTCAAGAGCTTCAACAACCTCTCTTGGCGATTTTGATCGTATCGCTGCAGCCCTGCTCATCCATCTTCCTGCTCCATGGGGAGCTGACCACCACGTCTCTCTAGCCCTTGAACCGGGTAGTAGTACATAGCTCGCCGTGCCCATGCTTCCTGGTATGAGAACTATTTGTCCAAATTCACGATGATCTGAAGGTATTTCAGGGTGCTGAGGTGGAAAAGCTCTAGTAGCACCTTTTCTATGAACAACAAGTCTGTACCTCCTATTTTCATACTCGTGCTCCTCAAGCTTAGCTATATTGTGAGCCACGTCATATATCATTTTTATACCTACCTTCTCAGGGTCCAACCCCAAAGCCTTTGCAAAACTCTCTCGTGCCCAGTGAGTTATTATTTGTCTATTGGCCCATGCATAATTTGCCGCTGCCGCCATAGCTGCAAAATAGTCCTGACCCTCACGACTATTAAATGGTACGGCTGCCAACTCCCTATCTGGCACCTCTATACCATATCTTTTCATGGCTCTCTCCATTACAACCAAATAATCGCTGGCCACCTGATGCCCTAGACCTCTAGAACCTGTGTGCACCATTATGGTTATCTGATCCTCCTCAAATATACCTATCTTCCTAGCTACATCGGGCAGATAGATCTTATCAACAACTTGAATTTCTAAGAAGTGATTGCCACTACCAAGTGTGCCCAGTTGAGGAGCTCCTCTCTCCTTTGCCCTCTTACTCACCTTTGAGGCATCAGCCCAGTCCAAGCTACCTCTCGACTCTGTATGTTCTATATCATACTCCGTTCCAAATCCTTGTCTGTATGCCCATAAAGCCCCCTCCTCTAAAACATTATCCAATTCTCTTTCACTCAGTCTGAGTCTGCCAGTAGCACCAACACCACTTGGAATATTTCTGAATAGAGTGTCAACGAGCTCCTTTATACGTGACCTTATATCCTTTAGAGTTAGATCTGTTCTGAGCACCCTTACGCCACAGTTTATGTCATAACCAACTCCACCAGGGCTCACAATACCATTCTCCTCTACAAACCCTGCAACACCGCCTATTGGGAATCCATATCCTTGGTGTCCATCTGGTAGTGTGTAACTTGCTCCAACTATACCAGGAAGACACGATACATTCGCCGCCTGCTCTAAAGTTGCATCCTCCTTCATTTTATTGAGTAGAAATTCATCTGCATAGATTACTGCTGGTACATGCATGCACCTCTTGTACTCCTTAGGTATAATCCATGTAACGTCATCCAGACGCTTTATTGCTGTGACCAAAAACACCACCATGTCCAATGAGGAATATTGGTTCAGGATTTAATAAGCTTAATCACTATAAAACAGGCAGAGCGCTACTTTCTTTAGTTAGATTGCATGGTAGTAAAAGGATCTAGGCGATTTTTGAGTTTCAGAAGCCAATACCATCAACTAAATGGTGGACCTCTATCAACTTGTGGATTACTGTATAAACTTTATTAATGCATGAAACATTCAAAGAAGGTTTGAAGAGGCACTCAAGGTCTGAAAGCATGTTGTAGAATATAAAATACATACGGAAACTCAGTGAAAGGATCCAAAATGGCTTAGGGACTAAGCTTGCAAGCTAGAAAATTAACCACAGGGTTTAGCTTATATACTGCTTTATTACAGCTTCGGAGAATCTAAGTAGCCCGAGGATGAACATGAGCAAGAAACTGTTGCTTCGATGAAGTGGTTGCATAGGTTGTGCAGAGAATTTCAAATGCGACCTTTCTACACTGTATGAATAGAATGGAGGGAGCCAAATAGTATGTGCAGAGTCATAACGAAAATAGTCTTATGCACGTCAAGTTATGGAGGGTGTAAAGGGGCAGCAGTAATAAAGTACTCTACTACCCGGTCCGCCACAGGTATAAAGGTAAGTAGAGATGTACAGCGTATAGAATTTGTTTCTAGCAAATGCCTAGCCGTTAGGCTTTTTAGTTTATTTTGTTGAATTCTTATTAAGCTCTCTTACACTTCCAAGATTTCGAACACATTTAACTAAGATGCATACTGTGATTGAGGAATATCTGTTACAACCATGGTGATGAGCGAGCATGCCTATATGGAAGTACCCTAAAATTGAAGGTATAGATGAATCTAGGGTGGCAAAGGCTGTAATAAGGGATGCCCCCATATCTTTTAAGGAATCGTATGAAGTATGCAAGCTGCTGAGGGGTATGATGCTAATCGACGCTAAAGATTTTCTAAGGAGAGTAGTCGAACTCAAGGAGGCTGTACCATACGTAAGATATAAACTGAGTATAGCGCACAGGAGAGGTCTTTCTAAAAGATGGAAAAGGTGGGGCAGCCCAATAGGCAGGTATCCTGTGAAGGCAGCTAGATACATCCTAGAGCTTCTTGACAATGTTGAAAACAATGCAATTGTAAAAGGTCTTAATGGTGAAAAGCTGAAGATAGTTCATGTAGCTGCTCACAGAGGGTACTACTTAAAGAGATGGGTGCCTAGAGCATTCGGTAGAGCAACTCCACGATTTAAGACACATACAACTATAGAAGTCATCGTAGCAGAGGTGTAGTGATTGGTAAACATCAAGAGGTATTTTATTGAACAAGGTGTAAAGAAGGTTGCTGTTGATGAGTACTTGGCCAGCAAGTTCTGGCGCGCTGGCTATGCAGGTGTTGATGTCATAAGAACACCGCTAGGTACTAGGGTAATAATATATGCCGCAAGACCTGGCATGATCATCGGCCGAAGGGGACAGACTCTACGTACAATACAACTCATTTTGGAAAAGCTATTCAGTATTGAAAATCCGCAGATAACAGTCGTTGAGGTGGAGAATCCTGATTTAAGTGCAAGAGTTGTGGCATTCAATATCGCATTGGCTCTAGAAAGGGGAATACACTTTAGACGAGCGGCGTTTATAGCTCTAAGAAGGATTCTCGGTGCTGGTGCTATTGGAGCTGAGATAATTATAAGTGGAAAACTTGTGGCTGAGAGAGCTAGATATGAGAAGATAAAGGCTGGCAAGGTTTATAAATCAGGTGAACAGAGCCTAAAGCTTGTAGATAGAGCTATAGCTCATGTGCTACTAAAGCCAGGCATCTTCGGCGTAGAAGTGGTAGTGACAAAACCTGGTGTAACCTCTGATTATATTGAAATCACCTCGCAGGAGAAAACTGATGCTCAAAAGGTAGAACCCGGAAGGATAGCAGGTGGTCATGTTGAGTGATAGACCTCTATCTGCCGATGAAATAAGATCCATGAATTACAACGACAGACTTCATCTTCTCAGAGAACTTAGACTAGAATTGATAAGATTGAGGACGCAAGCCCAATCCGGTACACTAACTAACACTAGCAGGATAAAGATGCTGCGCAAAAACATAGCTAGAATCCTCACAGTAATAAATGAGGAGCGGATTAAAAAGTGAAGCGCACATTAAAAAACATAGTATATCATGAATTGATAGGCTTAAATGTAACAGTACTCTCACATAGTGATAAAGGATTAGTGGGTAGAAGAGGCATCATTGTAGATGAAACAGTGAATACCCTAAAGATCCTAGATCAGAGGGGGCGAGAAATCACCGTTCCAAAGCTGTATGGAGTCTTCAGAATAATGCTGCCAGAAAAGAGTTACGCTGATATCGATGGTTCTGTGATTGTTGGAAGACCCGAGGATAGGCTTAAAAAGATTAAAAAGAGTTAGTATAAACTAATGCAGCCTATTCCAGTTATGGTGATAGAGAAGTGTCGAAAACAACTAGGAATGTGGGCATAGTATATCCGGGGCTGAAACCGCCTGAGAGGAGCTGCAGCGACAAGAAATGTCCTTGGCATGGAAATGTTAGTGTGAGAGGTGTACTATTCACTTGTAGAGTAGTTAAAGCCAAAATGCACAATACCCTCGTGGTTGAGAGGGAGCATCTAGTGTGGGTCAGAAAATTTAAGAGATATGAAAGAAAGAGAAGCAGGCTACATGTGCACAATCCTCCGTGCATAAATGCGAAAGAGGGTGACACGGTCTTAATTGGTGAAACTAGACCTCTTGCAAAAAGCGTTTCTTTTGTTATCCTAGGCATACTTCAACGAAAAAGTGGTTAGGGGGTAACTATGGGTGCAAAAAGAGCTAAAACAGGTGCTGCATTCCCTAGGAGGAGAAGAGTTAGCGGAATAATTAATGGGACTCGGCTGGTGGTCGCTGACAATAGTGGAGCTAAGGAGGTCGTGGTCGTCGGAAGTATGGATATTAAGACAAGACTTAGAAGAATACCCTTTGCTACAGTTGGTGATATGGTGGTAGTTACCGTTAAGAAAGGCCCGCCAGACATGAGAGGACAAATCATGCGTGCAATAATAGTTAGACAGAAGAAACCATTCAGAAGACCAGATGGAACGTGGGTAGCTTTTGAGGATAATGCCTGTGTTCTTGTGACTCCTGAAGGAATGCCTAAGGGTAAGGAGGTAAGAGGACCTGTCGCAAGGGAAGCTGCTGAGAGATGGTCCCAAATAGCAGGTCTTGTATCTATAGTCGTCTAATAGACTGGGTGTTATTAGTATGAAGCTGAAAACTGCCCAACCGAGGAAGCAGAGACGGAGATTATTCAATCTACCCCTACACCTTAGATGGCATCTTTTTGTAGCACCTCTATCTCCGAGCCTTAGAGAAGAGCTTGGAATCAAAAGGCTACTTATAAGAAGGAATGATGTTGTTAGAATTACCAGAGGGGATTGGAAGGGACATGAGGGTAAAGTTATGGAGGTCGACCTGAAGAGAGTTAGGATATCTGTTGAAGGTGTCACACTGAAGAAGGCTGACGGTACCGAGGTCTTCTACCCGATTCATCCATCTAAGGTAATGATTACGAAGCTTGGCGATGTTGATAATATTCGAAGGAAAATTATTGAAAGAAGGCAAATTACTCGCAATGAGCTTGTTAAGAATGGTAGGGCCAAACCATTAAACGATGAACAGAGAAAGATGGTGTCAAGCGAGTAGAGGAGGTGTAAATTATGGCTAAAATGGGTGGTTCACGTCATTTAAAGCGTCTGGCTGCACCTCCTTTCTGGAGTATCCTAAGAAAGGAGTATAAATGGGTGGTAAAACCCTCTCCGGGGCCGCATCCTATAGACAGAAGCGTTCCACTGCTGCTTCTCATAAGAGATATGATTGGTATTGCAAGGAGTGCTAGAGAGGCTAAGAGAATCATTTATGATGGAAAGGTGCTCGTTGACAATTACGTGAGAAAGGATTACAAATTCCCAATTGGACTTATGGATTTAGTATCAATACCCGAAATCGATCTCCACCTACGGATTGTGCCGTACGTGGGCAAACATCTGTGGTACATAAATATACCGGCAGAGGAGGCAAAATTAAAACTTGTAAGAATTGAAAATAAAACAACGGTTAAGAATGGTAACATCCAGTTAAATCTACACGATGGTAGAAATATACTAATAAAAATTAAGGATCCCAGAAATCCTGTAGAGGCTTCGTCATTTAAAACCCTAGATTCGCTGCTAATTGAGTTACCGTCGCAGAATATTGTGCAGCATATACCGCTGAGCACAGGTAAGATGGTTATTGTCATTGATGGAAGGAATGTTGGGCGTATTGGAAAGATAATAAACATTGAGAGCTATGAAGGCAGGAAGAAACGGTACTCCCTTGCAACAATTGAAGATCTAGGCGGTCATAGATTTCAAACAGTCTTGGACTATGTTATGGTAATTGGCGAGGATAGACCTATTGTAAAGGTGTTTGAGGGGTGATGCCTTGTGACCGTAGAAGCTATCATACGTAACAACACCATTATACCTAAATCCATACCGGAGAGATGCGATAGTTCGATTCTGGAACAGAGTGATGTTAATAAAATCATCAGTCTATGGAAAAGCAATCCGATGCTCGTCCCAAGGATAGCTAGAATTGTTATTAATATATCCATTGGCGGTAGTAGTGAAAGGCTAGAGAAGGCTGTAAAGCTTCTTAATCAGTTAACGGGTTTAGAGCCATCCATAAGGCGTGCCAAGAAAACTATAAGGGAGTTCGGCATAAGTAGAAGACAGCCTATAGCTGCCATCGTCACATTGAGAGGAAGTACAGCATATGAATTTTTGAAAAAAGCCCTGTCAGCTGTTAACAATATCCTTAAGGAGGAATCATTCGACGATTATGGTAATATATCATTTGGTATAAGAGAGCACCTCCTACTACCCGGCGTAAGATATGATCCGGACATAGGTATCTTTGGTATGGATGTTGCCATAACGATAGAGAGGCCCGGCTATAGAGTGTTGAGACGCAGGAGGTGTAGAGTAAATAACATTCCAAGAAGGCATAGAGTGACTAAGTACGAGAGTATGCTGCTCATGGAGATTTTATTTGGGGTGAAAATTTCACGCAGTAGGTGACTGTGAATGGCAAAATTTAGAGCTCCAGCAGAAAGAAGATATGGAAGAGGAGCACAGGTTTGCAGAAGATGTGGAAACAGAGATGCTATAATCCAGAAGTACGGTATTTACCTCTGTAGGCAGTGTTTTAGAGAAGTAGCTGGGATAATGGGATTTAGGAAATTTAGCTGAGTGAAAAACCATGGTCATGCTTGATAGTTTATCAAATGCTTTAACCGCGATAACAAATGCCGAAATGAGAAGAAAAAGTGAGGTAGTGGTATGGCCGGCCTCGAAACTTGTAATACGTGTGCTACGGGTAATGCAGAAGCACGGGTATATAGGAGAGTTTGAATACGTTGACGATGGGAGGTGGGGTAAGATAGTAATACAGCTTTTAGGTAGGATAAATAGGGCTGGTGCCATAAAGCCTAGATGGTCCGCTACGTATAGGGAGCTCCTGGCCTTACCATATTGGATCAGACGGTACCTGCCATCAAGAGATATAGGCATTTTAATAATATCAACGTCACAGGGGGTTGTATCCCATAGAGAGGCTGTAGAGGCTAAAATAGGAGGAATACTACTAGCATATGTTTACTGAAGGAATAGATTTTATGTGGTAGAGAACTATGGCTAAGACAGTTCACATCCGTGAAGAGATAATCGTCCCTGAGGGAGTGGAGGTTGTGATCAACGGACTTAATGTTAAGGTGAAGGGACCTAAGGGTGAAGTTCAGAGGAATTTTAATTACGCTAGAGGCATTCAAATAATGCTAAAGGACAATAGAGTTATTGTGCTAGAAACATTCTTCGCTGATAGAAAAAGAAGGGCCCAGCTCTATTCAATACTTGCCCATATAGAGAATATGATTAAGGGCGTTACCAAGGGCTGGAAATATAAGTTAAAGATAGTATCATCACACTTCCCAGTAACAGCGAGGGTTTCCAATGATGAAGTTTTAATTGATAATTTCCTGGGTGAAAGAGCCCCACGAAGAGCAAAGATTATTAAAAGTGTATCGGTAAGAATTGATGGAAAAGATATAATTGTCGAGGGTATTGATCTAGAAGCTGTAGCACAGACTGCTGCAAACATAGAGTTAGCGACAAAGATAAGAGATAAAGACAGAAGGGTGTTTGTAGATGGCATTTATGTGTATGAAAAGGGTGTTGCTGAATGAGCCGAGAAATCTTGGAATTAATAAATAAAAGAAAGGAGATTCTCAAACAGAGAAAAAGTATTAGAGAGGCTGTAAAGCGAAAGAAGTATAGCGTTAGTAGAAGTAAACCTAGGTTTCTTAGATGGCTTTGGTGGAAGTTTCCAAAATTTGAAAATAATCTCAAGTGGAAGAAACCTAAGGGTAAGGATAATCCAATGAGACTGCGCTTAAAAGGTTATCCACCTTTGGCCAGTATGGGTTATGGGACTAAGAGTAATTTAAGGTCGCTTCACCCATCAGGTCTAAAGCCCGTCGTTATTCACAGTGTGAAAGAACTTGAAACACTGGTTCCATCAAGACACATAGTTTATATATCCTCAGCCTTGGGCCTGAAGAAAAGGCTCGAAATAATTGAGAAGGCAAAGGTGAAAGGTCTGAAAGTGGCTAATCTATAGGTGATCTACTGTGGATTTGGGCTATCAGAAAAAACTAGCTGCTAAAATACTCAGTGTCGGTGAATCGAGAATTAAGTTTGACGATACCCAGATTGACAGGATATCCAGCGCCGTAACTAGAGAGGAGGTTAGGAAACTTATTGAAGATGGTGTGATATACACCGTGTATGCCAAGGGAAATAGTCGTGGTAGATGGAGGGAGTTCCACGCTTCTAGAAAAGAAGGCAGACACCGAGGACATGGCAAAAGAAAGGGTGTTAACAGTGCTAGAATGGATCCAGAGTTAGTGTGGGTCTATAGAGTCAGAAAGCTTAGACTGTACCTCAAGTGGTTAAGAGACCACGGCACTATAGATAGAAGAACGTATAGGTTACTATACCGTAAGGTTAAGGGCGGAGCTTTTGATAGTCTTGCTTCACTCAAGAGATACATGAGAGACCACGGTATTTTACCCCAAAACATTAGGTGACGAATTATGGCTCGAGGCGCTAACTATAAGGTTGCTAAAAGAAGGCGCAGGGAGGGTAAGACAAACTACTATAAAAGGTACACTATGGTTAAAACTAGACAGATAAGAGTTGTTGTAAGAAAGACAAATAAGCACATCTATGTCCAGTTTATATATCCCACCCCCGTAGGTGACTACACCTTAGCTGCTGCCCACAGTAGAGAGCTAGCTAAACTATTTAATTGGAAAGGTGATACAAAAAACACGCCTGCAGCATATCTAACTGGATTGCTGGCTGGCCTCAGAGCGAAAAAACTTGGAATAGAGAATGCCATTCCGGATATCGGCTTACACAGACCTACTAAGGGGTCTAAAGTATTTGCTGCTATAAAGGGAGTTATTGATGCCAAAATCAGTGTGCCCTGTTCCAACAACGTTCTACCATCAGATGATAGGATCAGTGGAGCTGCTATAGCTGAATATGCCAAAAAGCTAATTGAAAGCAATCCTGAGTTATTTGAAAAACAATTCTCAGAACTATTGAGAAAAGAATTTGATCCTAGAAATATTGTTGACCATTTCGAACAAGTAAAGAACCTTATTATCAAAATATATGAAGGAATTCCAGAAAATACCACTTCGGCTAAAATCATTTCATCACTTACTAAGGGTGTGTAGAGTATATGAGCACATCTGTAGAGGAATGGGTTCCTAAAACCAAGATTGGCTGGCTAGTCAAAGAGGGGAAGATCACATCAATCGATCAGATATTCTCATTGAATGCTGTAATAATGGAGCCCGAGATTGTCGATGTACTACTCCCAGGATTAAAACAGGAAATCTTAGATGTTGTCCTGGTGCAGAAGATGACCGACGCTGGCAGAATATCCAGATTTAGAGTCGTTACAGCACTAGGCAATGAAGATGGTTATGTAGGTTTGGGTATAGGTAAGGCTAGACAGCTTAGAACAGCAATAGAAAAAGCTGTGATAGATGCAAAACTAAATCTAATTCCTGTTAGAAGAGGCTGTGGTAGCTGGGAATGCAATTGTAGTGATCCACACTCGATACCCTTTAGAGTTGTTGGTAAATCTGGCAGTGTTGAAGTGAAGCTCATACCAGCACCTCTAGGTGTAGGTCTCGTGGCTGGGGATATAGCTAAGGCTATACTGAGGTTATCAGGTGTTAGAGATGTATGGGTATTTACAAAGGGTGAGACTAGGACAACACTTAACTTTGCAAAGGCTATCTATAATGCTCTTAAGAATACAAATAGCATTACCACTCCGATTGACTGGGGTAAGAAAGCATGGGAGTAGCAGAAAGCGTAGAGAAATCTACGCTAGTTGCAATCATAAGACTTAGAGGGGAGGTTGGAACACCGCATGATGTAGAGTATTCACTGAGGCTTCTAAGGCTTGTAAAGAAGCACTGCTGCGTTGTCTACCCAATGTCGAAGTCTCTCCAGGGTGTGCTCAACAGAGTAAAAGACTGGGTTACATGGGGTGAAATAGATCTTGACACCCTTACAGCTCTGCTAAAGAAACGTGGTAGAGTGGAGGGAGGAAAGCCTCTAACTGATGAATTTGTTAGGAAGAGTCTTAACATCGAAAGCATTGAAGAACTTGCAAAGGGTGTGTATGAAGGAAGGCTAAAGCTCCATAAGCTTAAAGAATTTGGAGTAAAACCTGTGTTTAGGCTGCGTCCACCAAAGGGAGGCTTCAAAGGAAGTATAAGGAAGCCTTATAAGGATGGTGGTGAAGTTGGTTATAGAGGCAACAGAATTAATGATCTCCTTAAGAGGATGATCTAGAATGACTATTCGCAGAGAAAAAAAGAGTAGAAAAATGCATGGATACAGAAATAGAGGCTGGGGAAGTATAGGACAGCATAGAAAATCGGGTTCAAGAGGTGGTAGGGGTGCTGCAGGTATGCACAAGCATAAATGGTCGTGGATAGTAAAGAATTACAGGGACTGGTTTGGAAAGAGGGGATTTACTCCAAGAAGTCCGAGCTCTACACCGAAGTTAAACGAGGTAAATGTAAGCCAGGTTGAGGAGATTGTGAATAAGATGGTTAAAATGGGTACCGCGGTGATGGAAGGTAATAAAATAGTGGTAGATCTGAGTAGAATGGGGATAAATAAGTTGATTGGATATGGTAAAATAACACGGCCAGTAAAAGTAATCGTATGTAGTGCCAGCAAGAAAGCCGTAGAAAAAATAGGAGAGATTGGTGGAGAGGTCATCATATTAGAGAAGTAGGTATTTCCTCTACCTGTCTCCTGGCTAAAAACCTCTTTAATGTAGAAGGAGCTCCTCTAAATCAGAGGCGGGGATTCTAGGCTCTGTAACGGTTTATGGATTAATGGCATGCATGAAAATGTGATAGATTTTCAGAAGTTGGAATGTGAGGTAAAGATTGCCGAGGTTATCACCATGGAACCTGAATATCACATCCTTCTCGGCTAATGCCAACCAGTTAAGGCTAATTTATAAACTCATATTTTTAGTAACGATTATAAGCGTGGCTCAAAACATCTTTACCAATGTGGTGCTAGATATTGAGTACCATCATTAAGGCTCTGGCTAAAATTGGTTTAGTGATACCATCTACACCTAAACCTACAAAAAGACCTAGCTTAGGAAAGAGGCTGCTGTACACTGGGCTAGCGGCTATAGCATTTATGTTATTAGGCTCCACACCTCTATATGGAATTGAGCGAGCTGGAACCCTTCCATTTTCACCTGTGGTATCAATAGTTCTTGCAATGGCGGCCGGAACCTTAGCACAACTCGGTATCGGCCCTATTGTCACATCCAGCTTGATTCTTCAGATACTTGTTGGAGCTAAAATCATCAACTTAGATCTAAGCGATCCAGAAGCCAGAAGAGACTTTACTGCTGCCTCTAAGGGCCTCGGCTTAATTCTAGCCATTGTAGAAGCTGCAGGTTTCGTATTTAGCGGCCTCTACTGGAATTATCCTGCGGGCATCAGTATATGGGTTAAGCTCATAGTTTTTGCACAGCTCCTATGGGGTTCAATATTGATTGTGATGCTAGATGAGGCTGTACAGAAGGGATGGGGGCTTGGTAGCGGTGTGAGCCTATTTATATTGATAGGTGTTGCACAGAGGTTCTTTAGTGAACTTTTCACACCGAGTGTTATACAGACATCAGGTCTGCAAGCTGAGGGGGAGATATATGGGTTGATACCATACATGGTCACATCAATAAGAGATGGCAGATTTGATGCTTACCATGTACTGATTGGCAGACTCGCCATTGGTTATCCAACTATTGTTGGCTTTATAACATCTATTGTACTTATAGCCATCCTGACGTATCTCAATGCGGCACACATCAATGTCCCTATAGCCATGAGTAAGTATGGTGGAATAAAATCGAGGGTTCCCCTACAGCTACTATATGTCACCAATATACCTGTCCTCCTTACAGGTATACTCATTTCAGACATAATACTTGTTCTAACGCTATTACGCAACTATTTAGGAATAGAACTCATTGAGGGCATTAGACCCTACCTATCAGCACCTTCACTCTACAGCTTCATGTACACCACAATACCGTCTATAGTCTACACCATCATTTTCCTTGCAATGTGCATACTGTTTGGGTTGCTGTGGATTGAAATTGCAGGTCTCAATCCGGAAGCCCAAGCCGATAATCTAATTAAGGCAGGCTTGGACGTACCCGGTATGCGTAGAAATCCTAGAGTGCTTTCGTCGTATCTCTCAAGGTACATATACCCATTAACAGTATTTAGCTCAATTGTGGTTGCTGCAATAGCTCTTATAGGCGATATTTTAGGTAGCTATGGAACTGGAACTGGACTTCTATTAGCTGTTGGTATAGTCTATAACTACTACCAGATACTAGCCTACGAGAGAACCCTAGAAATGTATCCGCTGCTAAGGAGAGTCATTGGTGAATGAAGCTAATGCCAAATACTGTAGCAGTGCTTGCTATATCTGTGAGCCTTGCCATAAATGCGTTTGCCTTTTACGGAATAACAAAGATTATAGCCAGGTATAAGGAGGTGGAAGAGAGTTCCAAAGTTGATAGAGTGGTGAGAAAAGCTCATATAAGCAGAAAGAAGATGTCTATAGCAACATTGCAAGTCAGAAGAATTAGGAGTAGAGTGTTTAGGTTAAGCATGTTTCAATTTTTGATACCTTTTACAGCATATGTGGGAACTATATCAATATACCTTCTACTCTCCTTCTTTATTTTCGGTAAATTTATAGAGTATGTTGAACTAAACGATCTTTGCTTAGCACCAATACCGCTAGAGATCCCTATCAATGGGGTGTGTAGGGCACCAATCATGTGGATACACTTCCTCATATTCCTACTATTTCTCCCTCTATACGACTATTATGCGCGAAGGACGCTCAAATCACTATCCACATAAACTATCCAGATTACGCATCTAGATAATCTTAGGAATGCAACAGAAAACCAATTAAGCTAGTACTTTAAAACTAATTTTCTTACAGAAATCTTCAGCCTGAATGGGGAAAAACTATGGTTAAACCGTCACTACGATCGAGATCTTATAAGAGGATCTCGAAAAAGACACCCGGTGGCAGAACTGTTGTCCACTATGAGAGAAGGAAGAGCACACGTATGAGGTGTGCAAGATGTGGCCATGTTCTGAATGGCATTCCGCTAAAGGATGTTAGCAGGAGAGGATTGCCAAAGGTTATGAAGAGGCCTGAAAGAATGTTCGGTGGAACTCTGTGCCCTAGATGTCTACGCAACGTGCTAAAGGAGGTGGTGAGGTCTACTGGATAGAAGCAGACTTGTAATAGCTATTGGAGGTCCACCTGGAAGTGGTAAAACAACTATAGCTAAAATGCTTGCAGAAAGGCTCAGCCTGCGCCATATATCCATAGGTATGCTATTTAGAGATATCGCGATTAAAAGGGGAATATCGTTATTAGAACTCAGCAGGCTTGCACAGCAGGATCCCTCTATCGATTATGAATTGGATTCACTGGCAAAAAGAGAGGCAGAAAAGGGTGGTGTTGTAATAGATGGGCATGCTGCTCCATGGCTTTTAAAGGAGCTAGCGCATCTAAGGATAGCAGTCACCGCTAGCATAGATACAAGGCTTAGAAGATTGGCTGAACGTGATAGAAAGTCTATAGATGAGGTACTTCACGAGACACTGTCAAGGGAGCAGATGGAGAGAGAAAGATTTATGAGAATATACGGAATTGATATTTCAAACTATGCTGATTTCGACCTTGTTATAAACAGTGAAAGGTTTTCTCCTAGTGAAATTGTGAAAATAGTACTACGGGCTGTGGAAATAGTTATAGAGAGGAGCTGAATCAGATAGATAGAGATCATCTAGAACATCAGTTCATTCTGAACTAATCCTCAGCATCCCATTCTAGATCCATTGGAGAAGTATTTATATTCTACTTAAATTAGAAGATTAGTGCAATCTTTTACATCAAAACAAAAGACTATTAGAATTTTAGATGGCTGAATCTGATCTGCAGTGCATCATAAGATTATTCACTGCTATAAAAGCCTATAAACCTTAGGTTATAGTAGTCTAGAATATAGCTAATATATGTTATGGTGATATTAAAATGCCTGCAATTGAAGTTGGAAGAATATGTGTGAAGATCGCTGGACGCGAAGCTGGTAGGAAATGCATTGTGGTCGATATCATTGATGAAAACTATGTACTGGTGACAGGTCCTAAGAGTCTAACTGGTGTCAAAAGAAGGAGATGCAATATAAACCATATTGAGGTTCTAGATAAGAGGGTAGATATTTCCAAAGGAGCTTCTGACGAAGAGGTTTTGAAGGTGTTAGAAACCACAGGGCTTACAAATTTTGTGAGGGAGCGCATAAAGGTTAGGGTTACCCCAATGTTGCTAAGGAGGTAGCGGCATCCTATACCTTTATTATAGATTTACAGTTTTAGCTTTATAAACAAATTAAACTCTCTATAGAGTTGGTGTTTAGCGTGAAGGAGCATGGGCTGGAGTTCGTTAAAAGACTTGATACGGCAGCAAATATCCCTAGTAACTACATTATCAAGTCTGAGGACGATACTGATAGTAAATATGGTCATATACCCACAAAAAGACCTGTTGACCTCTATATAAAGTATGGGCTTATAGTTCTTGATAAGCCTCCAGGACCCACAAGCCACGAAGTTGTTTCGTGGATAAAGAAGATGCTTGGTATTAGTAGAGCAGGTCATGGGGGTACCCTAGAGCTCAGGCCTTTTAAAGGCCTGGGTGGGGAAACCCTAAGGTTACGGGAGTGCTGCCTATAGCTCTAGAAAGGGCTACGAGGGTTGTAGGCATACTAATGCACTCATTCAAAGAGTATGTGGGTATCATGGAGCTTCACGGTGATGTTAGTAAAGAGAGAATTGTAGAAGTTATGAAGATGTTTGTAGGTAAGATATACCAGCGTCCTCCAGTTAGATCATCTGTTAAGAGGGCTCTTAGAGTAAAGGAGGTGTACTCACTGAACGTGCTAGAGGTTAACAATAGGGAGATTCTTTTCAAAGTTAGATGTGAATCTGGTACCTATGTTCGGAAGCTGTGTCATGACATAGGGCTTCTGCTTGGTGTTGAAGCGCATATGAGAGAACTTAGAAGAATTGCTGTGGCACACCTCAGAGAGGATCTATTCATCTCAACACTGCACGAGGTTTCAGAAGCGCTTTATCTATGGCGAAAGTATAATGAAGATTCAATTCTTCGTAACGTTGTGGTTCCCGGAGAGTTTGCTGTGGCACACCTGCCAAAGATTCTGATAAAGGATGGAGCCGTTGATGCTGTGGCACACGGAGCACAGCTAGCAGTTCCAGGAATAGCTATGCTTTCAAAGGATATTACTAAGGGCTGTAGGGTTGCCGTAATGACGCTCAAGGGAGAACTTGTTGCCATAGGCAAGGCTGTCATGGATAGTGATGAGATTAGTAGAAGTGAGAAGGGTATAGCTGTAGAGATCGAGAGGGTTGTAATGGAACCGAATTTATATCCGAAAATGTGGAAGAGAAAACTGCCTCAGTAGGTAGAGTATGGCATGGTCTATCACTACTACACCCGACAAAAAAGGAGAGTCTCACCCTATATGCTCGTATCAGACTTCATTAGGGGCATAACTGTAGAATTTGAGGTTGTCCCTGGATTATTCTCTTACAGGAAAATTGATGACGGGACAAGACTTCTTTTAGAGTGCGCACAGATACCGGATGGTGGCACTGTACTTGATCTAGGCTGCGGCTATGGGGTTATCGGTATCGTTATAGCTAAGGTGAACCCAAAACTAAAAGTATACATGACTGATATAAACGAAGAAGCTGTGAGGGTTGCCAATAGAAATCTTAAGAGAAACAACCTAAGCGAAGAAAGAGTCGTTGTCCTCCATGGCGATCTATACGAACCTGTTAAGAATCTCAAATTTAAAGCGATATACAGCAACCCACCTCTATCAGCAGGTTATGAAACAATAGAAAAAATAGTCCTCGAAGCGCCTGACCATCTAGAAGAGGAGGGAACACTTCAAATCGTGGTGAGAAAGGGTATAGAGAAGATCTATGGATTAATGTCAGACGTATTTGCACACACAGAAATATTAGCTACACACAAAGGCTATAGAGTGATGCTAGCGAGAAAATAGGGTCCTAATACCAATAAACTTAATAAACTATATATTAAATAAAAAGTACCCTAGTGCGATACAGCCGGGGTGCCCGAGTGGTCTAAGGGGCCGGCCTTGAGAGCCGGTGGGGGAACACCCCGCGCGGGTTCAAATCCCGCCCCCGGCGCCAAAACACTTTCACCATCCACACACTATACCAGTCTAGAAAGACATCGAGAGTGTTCTTGGGCAAAATCCTCTGGGTTATCTTTCGAACCCCTCTGACGTACTGTTAATCGAGACTCTAAATTCTATAGCACCAAAGTCCTAGTAGTGTACTTAGAAAGGCTACTCCAGAACTAAATCAATTAGTGATGAGCATAAACCGTACAGTCAAAAGTTGCCCAACAAGAAATATCAAATGTAGTTAGATGGCATAGAAGCTCTCCCCTTAACCTGTATTTCCTAATTATTCAGAGTCTCACTGAACTCCTTCAATGATGCTTCATATCTACAACAAAACACTAATTAATTAAGTAAAAAAATACTAATTATCTGTGTAGATGTGAGATGTAATTAATCTCTACTTCCTAAAATCTCTCCGCTGCGCAGCATCTAGCAACTTCTCTAATACATTGAGCTGATGTTCAGCGGAATTGAGTATTCCAAGGGCCTTGGACGCATGAGCTAAGGCTTTTGTGTATATGCCCTCCTCATATAGTTCTTCAGCTTTACTGATTAAGGTTCTAGCTGTATCCACTCTCTCCTCTACTAACAATAGAAGCTTCTCTGCATTTCTAACAACCCTACATATTTGAGTTGGCGTAGGCTCAAACTTGCAAACTGTGCTATTCATAGCGCTTCTAATCTTTTCAAGCATACCTTCTACCTTCTCCAACTTCTCCTTTGCTACTCTAATTGTCTTATCAGCAAGTTCTGCAATCCTCTTGCCAAGCTTTCCACTCATGGCTGCTATAGCTCTGTCTATCTCTTTCTCAATAGCTTTTACCGCTCTCTTTATTCGCGCCAGGTCACCTAAGGTTGTATAAACATCTTTTACAGTAGCCGCCTCTAAAAGTGTACCTCTAATCTCCTCAATACGCATAATCAAATTATCTATTTTTACAACAATCTCTGTTAGGTTTGAATCTACAGCCTTATCCCTAAGCTGGCTTAGCTCCTCTAAAATCTCATTAACGCTGTTATTAGCCTTTTTTATGAGCACTTCAAGAGATCTATTTACAGCTTCCCTAACCCTTTCCCTAATGCGGTCCTGCACCATGGGCGCGACCTCTCTAGATACATCTTCGATTAGCTCCCTGGCTAGCTTCATGTGATCCCTAGCCTCTTCAAGGGACCCTACGGCACTCTCCGAAATGTTCATAGCTTTAAGCTTCTCTATAGTTATGTTTAGCAGACCGAGGAGGTTATCCAAATTCTTGACAACCTTATATAGAGCCTTAACCTCACCGTTGATTACCGCAGTTACGTTTATACCCACATGTCTTCTTATAGCCTCAGTAAACCTCTCAGTCCTCCTAACCTCAACTTCTCTAACAATATTTCTATACATCTTAAGAAGCAGGTTTACATCTCTGGCCTGCGTTGCATTGGTTATAACTTTATCAATATCAATGCTAACGTTATATACCCTTGCAAGGACTCTAATTCTATTCTCTAAAGCTATTCGTAGGCCGTTTAGATACCTCTCGAGAACAATGCCGACTCTATACCCTCTACTCCCCCTAATTTCGCTGGCAACTCTAGAGAGCAGGCTAGAGGCGCTTTTAATCCACTCCCTAAGCTCATCTAGAGAAAGGTTGCTGGTATTTACAGCAAGCAGGCTCTCAATTTCGTTCTTAAGCTTGGCAGAGATGTTCAGTGCCAGGGCATTGGCAAGCATAGCTTCCAACGCTTGTACCTTAGCATAGGTAATCTCAATACTTTTATTGGCAGTATCCCTGCTACTTTGTGCGACTACGTAATTTGCTGATATCGGTGGCCCTATTGTTATTAGGGGTATGGATGCCAGCACCATTATTACCGTGAGTACTGCGATCATGCTCTTTGGAGTTTTCATTCCATCTCAACCTCAAAGCTGTATACGTTTTAGGAGTTATTTAGATACCCGCTGGAAAAGCGTTTCATATATATTGAATAGATTATGAATAGGTAAATAAACCGATCCTCTCCACCTTTAGGAAGCCAGGAGTTCTTAGATCAGAATCTATTCATCAGGGATTGGAATGGTCTCCCTATGATCCCACTTCCCCTAGATAACTCACTAACTAATTGATGAAGTGTCTCACGATAATTCCACGGATTTTCATACAATCAGCACCACACTACACTGTGTTATAAAGGTAGAACTAACAATTAGTAGCCTAACCTCATCTGATCAAGATCTGCCTTACCTTCATTCAGAAGATCTACCGAGCACTAGGGATTAGGTGCCTCTTAAATTGATGTTCTACAGTGTTCTTTAGTTGTTAAGCCTATTCGCAATTATCGTGTTCATAGCATAGTTGGTCTAATTCAAAGACATATGTAGCTCTGATTCCAATTCCTCACTGCATCATCAATTCAACACTTTTAGGTAACGAGTAGGAAAACACTATCTCAACAACTAGCCGAATGTAAGGCATGCAGGTAAAGACCGCTCACAGTATTTTAGAGAGATCGCTAGTGAAGGACGTAGCATTAGCAAGTTTGAAAGTAATGGTTTGCTCACTTTTAGTACATCAACTATCAGTAATACTGTACCACCCAAATGCGACGAATTTAGTGTGCAGTATTATACAGCATAGAATTTTCAAAGGCCAACAATGCTCTGTTTGCATCAACCATCTGCTATAGAAACACTTTTTAGGTTAGATCTTCTCACTTGTTATATTTGAAAAAGGTGTCGATGTACAATGGGCGCTAAGAGTGTAGCTTTATTGGTGGTTGGAATCCTCCTCTTTGTAACCGGTTGGATTGTTCTGTTGAACGGTATTGAGGTGAAGACCTGTAGCTCTACTCTCTATGTTCCGAGGGAATTTGAAGGTGAGCTTAGGCTGAGCTATACTGAGTGGATTTACTGGACTAACGTGCCTTTAAACGTGAGTGATTTTTACGTGAGGGAGAACGTTACCAAAACATTTGAATTTACCGTTAATAAGTCGATCGGCTGGTTAAATCTTGTAATTATTGGTGAACCAGTGAAGGAGAACTATAAAGGCTCCCTCATTATAGCAAATGCTTCAGACCCTTCGCAAACAGTAGTATCACTATCCCTACACCCTATGCAGAGTATTGGTGGTAGAGGTATGAACATTACATCAATGTTCCTTCAATCGCTGCAACCCGGCACGTACCTATTATCAATAACACTCGATACAAATGCGTATATACGCAGAATTTCTATTGCAGGACCAAGTGCAACAGAGACCGAGAAGTTGACACCAAAAATAAAGTTTACACCATCCACATACGATCAAATATACTTGAGCTATACGTGTGGTATTACATTTTCAAATGCGATTATAGCTGCAATAGTAATGACTGTAGGCATGGCCATGACAGTGGCTTCAACCATCGCCATGCAACTGCGGGAAAAACTTCATGTCAAGGCTGATATAAGGAGGTTAAAGAAGTTTAGAAAAACTTGAATTGCTTATAAGTTATGCTGATTCTCCGTATCTAGGCCTCAAGCTTTACACGCCTTTCTTACTTCACCTACAGCCACCCCCCAGTACATTCTTGCAAAGAAGTTTGCGGGCTCTACTGTGATCTCTATTGCACCATCCCCAGACACAATCTTTATCGGATTTTCAGAGAGTAATCGACACCCACCATGCCTTTCAACAACCTCCATTGCCTTTAAAACATCGCTACACCCTAGAATCTCACTACAGATGGCTTCACTGGCTGTTGTTACCATGATTTTTATTAGAGCTCCGCTATAGCTGATAGTCCTGTCTACACATATCATCTGCTCTCCCGAGCCTTTACCTTTGGGCTATAGGCTTATAAATTCCTTTCGGTAAGGCAAATAAGATTTTATCTTGCTGCAGTAATAATTGGGCTCTTGAAACTGATTTAGTGTAGAGGTCTGAGCTTCTAGACGATAGAATAACGAAGAGGACAGTCAATCCATTTATGACTTTTTCGTGAGAGGCATGTGTATCGTGGTTCATGGGTATGGAGGTGTAGTCCTCTGATGCTGCATATGCAGCAGTAGATTGGTTGATGCAAATAATCTTCCTTGGATCAAGATTTGCTGCAATGCTAGTATTGGAGGTGCGGGGGGTGGGATTTGAACCCACGCAGGCCTATGCCAGCGGGTCTTAAGCCCGCCCCCTTTGACCTAGCTCGGGCACCCCCGCATTGAATACTGAAGGATTTTTAGCTATAGGGGATATATTGTGTGTTAGGAGTTATAAGCCTTGTTTAGATTTCTCCTACTGTATATGATGAGATACGAGCGTGATGATCGGTGATTGGTGTCAAGGGTGCTGAGAATCTAAAGCTTATTATCACTACTGATGTTGGTCTCGAGAAATTGCTGTGCAGTGATGTAGAGAATGTCTTTCTTCTGCAGTCAATCAATATATACTGTATACCATTTGAGAATGTCGGTATCTCCGCTGTAATAGCAGCTGATTCTATAGATCCCATTCATTTAGCTAGGGTTGCCACCTCTAGGTACATAAGAGGATACTGGGCTATTCCTATACAGAGAGTCTGCAGGGCTTCGTATGAGGACATAGCGAGAACTTCCATAGATTTGCTGCTTCTTTCAACAGTTAGTAGACCTGTCAAGGCTATTGGCATGTGCAGAAAGAGGGGAAGGTACATAGATTCGTGTACATCACTCCTAAGGTATATTGGTAATATTGTTGAATCTCTGGATCTCGTTGATGTAGATTTCCGGAATTATGAATACATTCTTAGAATTGAAGTTGTACAGGACATTGCAGGTCTAGCCCTCTATAGAAGGGAAGATGAAGAGTTGTTTAGAATTAGGAGAGCTACTTAGATAGAGATCTTACAAGCTGTAGCGATGCCTTCCATATATCGTCCTCTAAATGGGATACATTTGCAATACACTTCCCCTTTGAATTTGGTGCTATATCTACAGAGTCTACCAACGCAACACCCACCACTATAAAATACTTCTCTGAGGAGTTCATCACAGCAACTAGTTGACCCTTAAAGAAGTTCGCAATAACCTTTCTAATGCCAGGGATCATAACATCAGCTCCTCTAAGCAATGGCTTAATCGCCCCCTCATCAACAACAACTGTAGGGAGAATGTGTACACCTTTTTTAGTATAGAAGTAATTCAAGGCATAGAGGGTCGGTATGTAAGTATCATATTCATTTACTCTAAACAACATTGGAGCTGCATCAAAAACTATAATGTTGAAGTCTTTGTCGGAGGCTATTCTGACCTCCTCTGACTGCTTTAAGGTATCTATAAAGGTTCTATCCACCTCAGTTCTCGATTCAATGCTCTTCAATATATCCTTCATCGATTTTTTAGAAAGGTACTGTATTTTAAGTGACATAACTCTGAACCGCACATTGATTCATTGATTCAGACATACACATATTATCTTTAGGTAGAGAGAAATATAAGCTGATGGTAATGTACTTCACACTAAATAGATGCAGGTATGTGATCTCCTCCTATATGCCTCTAACGATACTAGAGGATGCTAATATAGTCGTCGATGGGGGCAAAATTGTATGCATAGGCGAGTGCCACGGATACAACAACTATGATAGGATTGATTGTAGAGAAAAAGTAGCAGCTCCGGCATTTGGAAATGCCCATATACACACAGCCTCAATCCTGAAATATGTAGGAGACCTTGATCTGCGTAGAGCGATAACCATGGCCATGATCAATATGGCCTCCAATGGAATTGCAGCATTTCAGAGTATGGATGAGGAGTATATTGAAATTATAAATGCAGCAAAAAATATTGGACTGAGGGTTAGAGCAGGCCCTGTAATAAAAAGTGAAAAGTGTGAATCTTTTAATATTGAGGGTGTATCGTACAATTTGTACTCACCCATAATAAGTATAGAAAATCTGCTGGAAATTGATGAAGAAGCACTAAAGAGCTGTATGGAGAACCTACTCAATAAAGAGCTTGATATACAGATACCAGTCTCGAGAACAGTTGAGGAGGTTTTAAAATTTAAGCGTAGAAAAGGACTCTTACCAGTGGAGTATCTTGCGAGAAATAATCTTCTGTCAGGTAGAGTGGTGCTCTCTCACGTAAATTGGATAAGCTCATGGGAGCTGGAGTCCATAGTACACTACAGACCTAGAGTTGCTATATGCCCCTACAGTGACGTATTGTCCGGTATCAATGGTATTCCTCCAATAAAAACTCTCCTGGAAAAGAATGTAATTGTTGGAATTGGTACGGAAACATTTATACATAGAGGCTCCTCAAACATGCTTAAAGATATTTCATCCATAGTTGCTCTATATAGATATAGCAACACTGATATAGAGGTGGAGCAGGTTATGCAACTCGCTACACAAGGAAGCTATAGCGTAATGAACATCAATGCGGGCACCATAGAAGTTGGTAGGGAAGCCGATATAGCAATATTAAGTGTAAAGAGAATGAAATACAGTGTTCATACCAAACGAGTACTGCCCCTGATCATTCACGAAAGTTATGTGGATAGCACTATTGTAAATGGCAGTATAGTGTGGTCAGTAGACGAAATGGACAGATACACGAGGCTTCTTGATAGCTCAAGATACCCTGCATCCATCTAACTTCAATTCGTAATGGGGTACCCTCTCCCCATTTATATATATCGGTTATCGATATTTGCTTGACATCTCTTACTCCACAGCAGTGAATGCCATGTAACTAGATTTGAATTTCTGTTAATAGATCTAATAATTAATGAATTAATAGCGAGTAGCTCTCTAATCAAGTAATGTTGGGTCGGTGACCCACCTCTAGTATCTCTCGTACTAAATTGCTAAAGTACTTACAAGCTTCAGCTGAATGGCTCTTCTCCCTTTAGTTCGCTGAGAGTGGCTACAGCTCTTTGTCTATGCCTAAAATGGACACTAACTGTTGACCGAGGATATTGCTGCAATATTTGATGAAACATGTAGGACGTCTACTTTAGTGGAAATGGTGCACTACAGCATCTTTGGACGTGGTAGTCAATCAAATTAACCATCGTCGCACTATCATATCATTCACAATCTACATAACAAAGTTAGAGGTGTCCTGAATTTGAAGCAAATTGTATTCACACCTCTCGAACATGTGAGCAGTTTTCGTCTATATTCTATTTCAATAATCTATTCGTTCTACGGTAGCCTTGGTAAACTTCGTAACCTGTGTACAGAACTTCTTATGTATTTAAGTAATTACGTAATGATGTTGTTGACTAACAATATGCAGAGGAATCACCATCACAAACCTTCTATTAATAATGGTTATAGTCATCATTGAACCGCACACATTTCTACCCTACTTTAAGATTTGATGCATACTTGCATTGCGGCAACTACTAGTTGCATAGAGTATGATTGCAGTCGCATTCAAGTGAAAAGCGTTAAACTAGCGCTTGATAATTAGAATATCTATATACCATATTCGCATTCTACAGCACATTTATCCAATCTCGCTCCTGAATTTATTTAAGTTCTCACGAGTATAGAGCTAGGTATATATTCTGCTAAAGCATAAATCTCCTACAACATAGAAATCCTATGTGAGTTAGTCAAAAGAAGGCTAGTTTATTTAAAGGATGAGTTACCGTGTTACACAGATTCATCTACTATGTTTAAAGCGGCAACCTCTAATAAAACCATAGCGTGTGAAGAGCGGATCACCGTTATATCATGAAATTCTATTCTCATTATTGGATCTCTACAAAGCATATGGAAGTGGTGTAGCTGCATAACTCATATAGTCATAACGCTGTACACCAGAACGTTAAGTAAATAAATTACTGCAGCAGCATACAGTCACTTAGTACACATAGATAGAAGTGATTGTAGTTATGTCAGATGTAGAAAAGGGCACCGGTATTAAGTTTGGTGTCTATATTAGTAAAGACCTT
This sequence comes from Ignisphaera sp., assembly GCA_025058535.1. Classification (GTDB taxonomy): domain Archaea; phylum Thermoproteota; class Thermoprotei_A; order Sulfolobales; family Ignisphaeraceae; genus Ignisphaera. Next base: position 30,743 of record JANXEL010000099.1, read on the forward strand.
ATAGAAGAGTTAGACAAAATTATGCTAAATAGCGGTATTAAAAATAGATCTAAATTAATTCAGGAAGCACTAAGGCTATACATTATTGAAAATAAGTGGATTTCGTTAAAAGAGGTTGCAGGTTCTATTTCAATTCTATACAATCATAGTGCTGGCGACATTGACGAGAAGCTCACAGATATTCAACATACATTTAGGGATATTATAGTCTCCAGCATGCACATACATTTGGACGAACGAACCTGCATGCTCGTAATAGCTGTTAAAGGAGAGAGCCAGAGAATTAAAGAATTTCTAATTAATATCCGCAAGTTGAGAGGAGTTCTACTCGTAAGGCACTCCCTCCTTACTGCGCAGAGTAAGGCAATGGGTATCGAACAGGGTAAGAGCGTCATATAACAGTAATGCTTTTATATACTGCCGTAAGTGTCGGTGATTAGGAGTGGTAAGCAATGAAAATGTACGGTGTATTGGTAGTAGTTGTAGTCGTAGCTATAGCTATTGCAACGCTGACCACAGAGAACGCTATTCATGCCTCTTTAGTAGTGAGGAACTACACACCTGTAACTACGAATGCTACCAACACAAGTGAGGCTACTATAACTACAGTTACCGTGACAAGCTATACCACGACTACCATTACGTCATACATATTCCAAACATATACTTCTATTCAGGTCGTAACATTAAATTGGGGTGTAGATCCCAATCTTACCATCACCTTTATAGTGGTTGCAGGGGTGGTAGCACTATCTATCGGATATTTGCTTGGATATAAAGCAAAGAGAGAGGAGGTGGTCTCAAAACTTAAAGTGGAGAAGCCTGCAGCCAAGCCTCAAAGGAGATAGAATAGTGGTCACCTATAGCTTACTGAGGAGATCATACAGAGCTTCGAGGAGCTCTATTGGTTTTAAAGTTCTCCCCTTTTCGGTGCTAAGTTTATCTATGACCTGCATAATCATCTTCCATGCTTTGAAACCCGCCCTGCACCAGTATGGAATAATTGGCTGGGGATATCCGTGGCTGGCACCTCTAGTGAGGATATCAATCTGAACCTCTTCTGAGGCGAATGGATATGAGAGGCAGGCATATGGCTTAACCGTATTAATACTACACATCCAATCCTTCAAAAAAGGGCATGGTCTTGGAAGATAGTAGCTTCCATTAATTTTTACAAAGTGCTTCAGCATCCCATCACCTAGCACTCTAGTAATGTCCTCCACATCAAATCGGTACACTGGTATATAGCCTCCCTCCTTACAGCACTTACCACCACACAATCTGCACTCTTCCGAGATATCGAGAAGGTTCATAGCTATCTGAAACACGATTAGGTACGATGAAATATTTGTTGCACTGATCCTATACTTTTCCAAATACCTCAGAACGGTCTTCGCTTTTCCAATATCCCCTTTAAAGGCTCCTTTAGTTAAGTAGTGAATAGTATTAGGATCCACTCTACACCACCTACACTTCTCTATAGATAAGGGGGATATATGCCTACCTTAATACCCTCACTTCTCGATAAAAATTTGTTCAATGTTCCCTGGATAGACTTCATATGCATGCTCAATAGTAATGCAAATAGCATTGAAGCTGCTGCAGGGAACAATTTTACTCATATTCTGATCAACCTTAACTATGCTGAGAGCTGATGGAGTCAGAGAGCCAACCAAACTCTGTGAATGATGATATTCGGATTCGCTACTGAGTACAGCTACACGGCTTATTGAATGCAGAAATAGTGCTGACGAGGTTATATAATGAGATAGCTGAACTAAAATGTGAGGAGAGGAGTGGAGAAATGATCCAGCTATGCTATCTAACTGCATAGATGCCACTTTCATTGCTGTGCTGGGAGACGGTGCACCTAAGTTGTTTCCAGACTGTTGAACTGCGTTAACTAAGTACTGCACGTCTAGATGAGCTCACTCAGCTTAATTGTCAGTAACATCATTGTAATCCTTGCTAGATGATTCACAGTTAGAGTCAGTGAGCCTACACATATACAGCAGTCCATAGCTATGCAAATAGAATCAGTTTGAGCATTTGGGTTACTCATCCCGCTTCACACAGTCGTTGGCTGCCCACGTCATCATCGTCTAGCTATACTCTTTCCAAAAGCTAAAAACCTTTGCAGCAGATGTAATCTATCCGGTGTTGTGATTGAGAAGCAGTCTCACAGTGTTTTGCATAGTCCTATTACTCTCCACATCAGTGCCTACAAGTATACCAACTAATACTGTGGATGTGTGGTTCTTAGGCGTTGAAAGCAGCAATCCTTCTTTGGGCGTCGCTATGAAAGCTCGTGTACAGATCCGTAACTCTTCATCACATAGAATTTCCATTCATAATGTCAATTTTGATAGAACGGTCTTTTACTCCTTTTTGTTAGCTGGCTATGCTATTAAGTACGTGTGCGGTCTGGATGTGGATAGAATTTTAGTTGATATCCATATCAATGATTATAAGCAGGTGAAGGGTGCCAGTGCCTCACTGGCGTACGCAATGGCCGTTCTAAAAGCATTAAATAAAATCAATGTAACTGGTGCTCAATGGGGAGCGTCTGGCATCACTTCTATAGATGGATTTATAGATGCCGTTGGAGGCCTTCATACAAAAATTAGGACGGCGAAAGAGGTAGGTGTTGAGACGGTGTACATCCCCATGATCAATGGATTTAGAGATAATTTGAATGGTGAGGCTACCAGGGTCATCCGAGTTGCCTCCTTAGCTGATCTATGTTGGGATCGCTTGTCCGTCAATAACATCTCCATAGAACCTTCTCTAGAGGAGTTTGCAGTAGTAAATGAGTTCTTTGAGCATAGAGCCATAGAATTTTTATATAGAATTGAAGACCTCGTAGGTAGATTCCCAAACGATATGAGGAACTCTCTAGCCCAACTGTATAGAGATCTTTCAATAAATGTGAGTAGGGCGTTGGAGAAAGGCCACGGATACACAGCTGCAAATTACGCATTTCTAGGGTATATCCGGCTAATGCGCGAGTATTTAGAGCTGGACACCACAGTATCTGATTATTTGATGAAGGAAAGCGAAGATGCTGTTAAAAATGCTTTGAGTGTATTCAATAGCTTCAGATATATTCGCACCTCAGCTATCCCACTGCTGGTAGTAATTCTTGATAGAATTGCTGAAGCACAATTCTATATAAATCTCTATAAAAATCTTACCAGAGCTCCAGTACAATCGCCGCAATCTATTTTGGACACATTAACAAGAGCTCACGCCAGAAGCCTGACTATAGACATTTGGCTGGATCTTCTAAGACTAGTGAACAGTAGCCTGGTTTCGAATGGTGGGGATGGCCAATTCGTGGCATTTAATAGGGTGTATGCAACAGCACTAAACACACTAAGGGCTGTGAGTCTCACGATAGAGTGGAGCCAAGAGCTCGCGCCTCTATCCCTCTCGGCAATAGCTGCAACACGCGGTACTTTAGCTAAACAGTTAGACAATATATCGCGCTCAAAGGTGACCAACAGTCTTAGAGAGCTATACAGGATTCACAGCAGTCATCTGGATACCAACACCAGGGTCATCCCCTACATGTACTACATCTACGCCGAGGATCTGCAGCTGGATGGGAGTAGTGACTACATAAACATATTATCGATATCCACACTCATATTGGCTGTTACAAACATCATTAGAGATGCTCTAGATAGAGGCGACCTAGTGATGTATATGGAGCCAAATTATGTAGGAATTCGGCCGTCATATGATATTAAGACCATTGCACTACCTCTGAATATTGTTGTAATGTTACTTCTCCTAGTGCTGTTGCTTCATATAGTTGAAAAGGGTTTTAGGCCTACTTATGCTACCTCCAAAGCTATCTAATACACCTTTGATAAGCTCAAAATCGCTTTCAAGGAGCTTTTTAAGCTGTGGATTATATAATGCAGCAGCTGGATGTAGTGTTGGTATAACAACAGCCTCTAGACCAAGTATATTCATCTTATACACTCTTCCTCTCATCCTACTAATGCCGCTCCACTCCATACCGCCCATAGAGAAGATCTTCCTACCCGCAATGTTACCTAACGTAACTATAGCTCTAGGTTTAAGAAGCCTCAATTGGGCCTCCAAGTACACGCTACATAGTGATATTTCATCATCACTGGGCTCTCTGTTGTTCGGAGGTCTACATTTAACAACATTCGTTATATATACGTTCCAACGTGGAACACCAGCGCTTTCCATAATTACTGTTAAGAGTTTCCCAGCTGCACCAACAAATGGTCTGCCCATCTCATCCTCAGTAGAGCCAGGAGCCTCACCAATGAGGATTACCTGAGATTCCCTGCTTCCTTCACCTGGAACCGCATTTCTCCTAGATCTATGGAGGCTGCACCTCCTGCAGTTTCTAATAGCATTTTCAAGCTCATCCCAAGAGATAAAGGAGGATACAGCGCCCCACCTCCTGAGGCTAGCATTAGCACACAGCAAATTAGCTTTTTTACCTCTCATAAAAATAGATGCTGTGGTGATAACTTAGTGGCCTTAAAACATGGTAAGTACGTGTATATTGAGAGAAAAGACGGTTATTACATAAAGGCTAGGGTATTTAAAAGCAAGGGCGATGAAGCTGCTAAGTATATTATCGTAGGCCCAAAGCTAAGCAAGCCACCCGCTAGTGCAACTATAGTAAAGGAGGACCAGCTAACGGGCAACATAAAGGAAAAACTGTACGCAATATAATTACAGCTGGTGTGCCTATATCTATTTATGTGAATTTCGCCATATCTGCACCACAGTGCGTGTCTGCTATTTCTGTTACCAGAGAGTAATGCTGATTATCCTAATTACCAAAGCTGCATAGTGCACTGAAGAGTAGAAGGGATGATGTGGTCGACGTATACCGATAGATGAGGAGGGGTCGATACCCTGACCAATAGCGAAAGGCCCCTCATTAGTAGAAGGAAAACTTTCTGCTACATAGATTTCTCTCTATTGAATTAAGCTCATCCTGATTAACACACTCAATTTTTCTTGCACTTGGATTAGAAATTCCTATAGCGTAGAACCATACCAGCCTGTCGTGGTCGTTCTCATCAACTAGGCTTTTGACAAAAAATGGGCTCCACCCCCTTACCGCAAAATCAAGTGTAACCACAATTGTGCCTGGATCAAACTCTGTCTCTAGTTTATGTGAAAGCTGTTCTAGTGTTGATGGATACAGGAATAGGTATACTATTGTAGGTCTCGGTACAACTCTTCTAAAATCCATAGTGAAGAAATCTGTGCAATAGATTTTAATTCTATCCCTCACATTCATAGTTTTCGCTGCAATTTCTACAATGTTACATAGAGTTCTATTTAATTCTACGCATATACCGAGAGCACCGTACTTACAGAACTCCAGCAGCACTCTACCATCACCACACCCGAGATCTGCCACAACATCGTTTTCCCCAACTCCGAGGGCGTGCAATAGATAGTCTATGACAATGCTAGGTGTTGGCACCCAGGGAACGACAGACATGGACCTTACCACAGATAGTGCATCACTCACCTCAAAAGAGTAGGAGAACATATTCCTATATACACTCTTAAACTTAGAAGAGCCGGCAGGTATTGCAGGCAGTTTTTAAACTAGATGATGAAAGCGCTCTTCGTTGATAAACGTGATGAAAAGCCATCCGCCTGAATATCTGCACTTTTATTGAAGATCGTGAGTTTAACTTCAATCCCTAAACTCCAGGACACTCTTTGGTACTGATGCTCACCTCTGCACGTATTATAGTACGCTAATCTCTGTGGAATCTCTTAGGATGGTGAATCCTTTAGGTGGAAAGATATTTTAGCTATATCTTTGAGAAGTATACACTCAGTAGTGTGATGCTGATGGTAGAAAAACATAGGTTTTGGAACCTTATAGCGCTCGGCATAGATCCGTATCTAACTGAGTACGGATATGAAATATCTACAACCGTACTAGAGATAAGGAGTAGGTATAGCTATCTTAGTAGCGGTGAAGAGGCCAAAGATTTCCACAGCATAGCAGGTAGGATTATGGGTTTACGTAGGCATGGTAAGATAACATTTGCTGTGCTTGACGATGGTACTGCTACAATACAGCTTGTGTTCAGATACGATCTGCTTGGTGAGAGTCTTTGGAAAATTGTTGAGCTGCTGAATACTGGCGATATAGTAGGTGTTAAGGGGAGGCCTATGAGAACACTGAGGGGAGAGTTATCCATACTAGTTAGCGAGCTATCCATACTGTCTATCACATGGAGGGACTACCCTGAAAAGTGGCATGGTTTAGCAGATACTGATAAGAGGTATAGGCTCAGATATCTTGATATAATGATGAACGAGAGGATTAGAAAAGCAATTATATCAATGCACAGAATAGAAAAGAGCTTCAGAGACTTCCTAGATTCCAAGGGCTTCATAGAAATTCACACACCCAAGCTTCAGCCAATCTATGGAGGTGCGCTAGCAAGACCTTTCACAACAAGAATGCACGCTTTAAACAAAACTGTTTACCTGAGTATAGCACCTGAGACCTACCTTAAGCGGGCAGTTGTTGCAAATTTGTACAGGGTTTACGAAATAGCTGTTTGCTTCAGAAATGAAGACATAGATGCACAGCACTATCCAGAATTTATTCAAATCGAAATTTACCAGGCGTTTGCCGATTGGAATGAGATGATGAAGCTGGTTGAGGATATGATAGCCTATAGCATTAAGAATGTTTTTGGTGACTATAAGGTAGAGGTAGAGCACAATGGTGATAAGATAGAACTTGATTTCAAGCCACCGTGGAAAAGAATACCGCTCGAGGAAGCTGTTGAAAGCTACGGCGGTATAAAGGTAAAGGGTAAAAGCTACGAAGAGTTGGTTGAGACGGCCAGGGAACTTGGTATAGAGGTAGACGATTTTAGAAGAGGAAAAATAATTGAAAAAATGTTTGAAAAGTTTGCTGAACCTAAACTTGTGCAACCAACATACGTAGTACTGTATCCAAGGGACATCTCACCACTTGCAAGACCATATAGAAATGACCCTAGCTACTCTGAGAGATTCGAATTATTTGTGCGGAGCCTCGAAATTGGTAACGGATATAGTGAGTTGAACAATCCTATAGTTCAGTACTATTTCTTTAAGAAGGAAGAAGATCTAAGGCTCAAATCGGTGCATAGATTTGCAGGTGAGGTAGAGTACCATCCAATGGATAAGGATTATGTAAGGGCGCTCGAATACGGTATGCCTCCTACGGCAGGTGTGGGGATAGGCATTTATAGACTCATCATGATCCTCACAGGTCTGCCCAGCATAAAGGATGTAATACCATTTACAATTGTTGAACCAGATGAATTCAAAACCATTGCTGAGAATCATGAAGATATTATGAAATATTACATTGAGAACCTGCAATTGAATAAAATATGATCTTTAAACTGTTACGAATTCTGCCATTCCAATGTTTCATGTTAGCTAATATACTCTTGAAAACTTAATAATCTTTGGTGATGTGAGATATGCTAATGGTCATAGGTCCATTGGAGATTTTTGGAATCCTTCTACTGCTAATAATAATAACCACAATACTATCAAGATCTTTAAGAATTGTAAGGGAGTGGGAGAGGATAGTGATACTTCGACTAGGCAAATTTGTAGGTACCAGAGGACCAGGTCTCATATTCTTAGTCCCATTTGTAGATAGAGGTCTTATCATTGATATGAGGCTTAATACTATTGATGTTCCCAAGCAGGAGGTTATAACGAAGGATAATGTTACTATTAAAATAGATGCGGCTGTGTACTACCGTGTTATAGATCCTGAGAAGGCTGTTTTAAGGGTTAGAGACTATAACTATGCGATCGCAATGCTAGCGCAAACAACAATGAGGGATGTTATTGGACAGATTGAACTCGACGATGTGCTGGTAAAGAGGGATGAGATAAACAGGAGAATACAGAGCATAATAGATGAGATCACAGAACCTTGGGGAATAAAAGTCTCTATGGTTACATTAAAGGCTGTTGAACTTCCAGAGGGGATGATTAGGGCAATGGCGCACCAGGCTGAAGCTGAAAGGATTAGAAGAGCTAGAATAATTGAGGCTGAAGCTGAAAGAACTGCTGCAAAAATACTATCAGAAGCTGCTTTAACTTACGAGAACCACCCGATAGCATTAAGGCTGCGGGAGTTGCAAACTTATGTTGATATAGCCAAAGAAAAGAATGTGATAATAATAACAGAGAGCCTAGGTGCTAAAACCGCTACAGAAGCTATAGCAACAGCACTTGCTGCTCAAAAAGCCTCCACATCTACTTCACAAGAGCTCTCAAAGTGAAGGTAGAGATGGTTCTATACGGGCTATTCAGAATTAATCTATTTTTTGCAATCATTGTTGTCACAATCTTACTCACACTCTCAGCAGGACCTAGTGTTAACGGTGGTGACAGCAACCCCAAGGCAATTATTATGAGAATAGAGGGTGTTATGGGTGCTATAGATTCCCCCACTGAAGAATATGTTAGGCAGGCGCTAACAGTTGCAGAGAGTAGAAAAGCCCCTCTTCTTGTAGTAATCAATAGTTATGGTGGTTACATAGATCCGACAATCAACATAGCAAATATGATTCTGGAAGCGAGAACACCTGTAATAGGCTTTATAATGGATAGGGCATTCAGTGCCGCAAGTATACTTATACAGCCGATGCATATAGTGGCCAGCGTACCATACGGTGTGATAGGTGCAGCTCAACCAATATCAGTGAACCCTGTCACCGGGCAATACCAACTCATTAACGAAAGCAAAATAATAAATAGTGTTGTTGCAATGGCTGTAAGGTATGCTGAAATAAGAGGGAGAAATACCACAGCAGTTGAAATGTTTATTAGAAAGAACCTTGTCCTCAGCGGTTATGAAGCTGTTGCAAATAATGTAGTCGATCTCATTGCTAATAATATAAATGAATTGATAAGTGTTGTCAATGGAAGGAGCATAACGTTGACACACGGTGGTGTTAAAGTGAATACTACTATACAAATTTATGGTGTTGAAGAGTTTGCACCACCTTACTATCTTCAGGCCTATGCATATTTAAGGGACTCTACAGTAAATTCTATTTTGTGGTTCATAGGCTTCTTCGGTACATTTCTAGCACTACTATCCGGTAGGCTTGACATCCTACCATTTACATTTGTATTCCTCCTACTGGCCCTAATAGGTGGTGGTATGAATATAAACGTGATCTCCGTAATACTACTGGCACTAGGAGCCATACTTGTTACAATAGAGATGATCACACCAGGTTATGGTATAATTGGTGTGAGTGGCATAGTTGCGCTGACCTTTGGCTTTCTCTTAATGCCTATAAATCCAGCTACATTTATTCACCCTGGCGTATTCGAAACACTGAGAAACTTCGTGCTCATTATCGGTGGAGGACTCTCAGCATTTCTCCTGTTTATCATGTACAAAGCAGTTGAAGCTGAGAGAAGGAGGAAAGCCGTAGTATATGCACCTGGAAGTAGGCAAATTATTGGAAGAGCTACCGAACGTATAGAACCTGGGAAGAGGGGTTTAGTATTTGTTGAAGGTGAGTACTGGTATGCTGAAAGTGAGGAAGTCATAGAGCCTGGGGAAGAGGTTATAGTCTTGGGTAGGAAGGATTTTACCTTAATTGTGAAGAAAAAGAAGTAGTTAGCAAATAACTGCCGCGAACTTTCATAGTTAGGATTTGCGATAGATGTTTTTCAGCCTTCCTCCTCAACCTCCTCATACTTGGGCATAGGCTTCGCAGAGACTCTATCTCTAATTGCATTGATTATTTTTATAGCTTCATCTATGCTCACATGCCTCGCACTTTGGACAACTGTGGCAAGAACGTTTTTTAAAACGTCCTCCATGTTGCTGCCTGTTGGTATTTCAAGTCTCACCTTTTCAAATATCGCTGGGGTTGGCTCCACGACACCTCCCCTTTTAAGCACGGCTAACGTTTCATTAACTGGGGTGACTATAGCAGCTCCAACATCCCTACCATCTAGAGTTACTGTGAACACTATATCTCCATCAAATGTCTCACCAATTTTTATTAAGCTGTACGAAACCGCGGCTACTGCAACTTCCCTTGCTATCGATACCAACTGTTTAACAACAGAGTCCACCTGCTCTTGTGGAACTCTTCTAAATACTTCAACGTTAATACTGTCCCACTTCCATACAATGTTCTTGGCACTCTCGTCTATTTCATAGTCTATTCTAATCCTGACAACGTCTCCCTTATCAATCTTTAGCTGCTCAACAAGTAGTGTATATAGAACTCTGTTTAGCTGAGCCACTGCAAATGCCACCTTTTGTCCCCAGTCCCTATTCTTCTTTATATAATCTCTCAGTTGAGCAAATATGGTGCGTCTAATCTTATCTGCATAAGCTCCAGCTATAACTAGACCCGAGCTCAGCCTTGGCATATTCTCCCCAATTATTCTATCCTTAGCAGAGTAGATAAATCTAACTACGTCAATCTGATACATTCCTTCTGAAACAATTTATTGCAGCACGGTAATTGGGAATCGCTGAAACTCGAAGGGTTCCGTATTTCAAGTAGGGATTCCTCCAAAAGTATCCCACACTACACAGATCACTGCACAAAATATTTAACTAGCTGCACATCTTATGTTTAACATAAATAATAATTCAGTAAGGGTGCCTAAATATGCATAAAGTACCCATTGTTAATATTCCTCCTCCGGGTCCAAAGGCGTCTAAGATTATTGAAAAACATAAGAGATATATTGCTACAACGACCCATGATCCGAAGCACCTCCCACTCGTAATTGATAGAGGTGAGGGTGTGTGGCTATACGATGTAGATGGCAACACCTACCTCGATTTTGCGTCATCTATATCAGCATCGAATCTCGGCTATCCGACCCATCCGGATGTTAGGGAAGTAGCTATTGAGATGCTTCAACGACTTGGACATGCTGCGGGTACAGACTTCTATAATCCCTACCAGATTATGCTAGCAGAAAAGCTAACTTCTATAGCACCTGGCTCGTTCAGCAAGAAGGTCTTTCTATGCAATAGTGGTACTGAGGCTAATGAAGCAGCTATAAAGCTAGCCAGGTTTTCGACCAGGAGAAAGTATTTTATAGCATTTATTGGAGCTTTTCATGGCAGAACAATGGGTTCGCTAAGCCTAACCGCCTCCAAACCCATTCAGAAAAAGTGGTTCTTTCCAACAATGGATGGTGTGATCCACGTTCCGTTTCCAAACCCCTATAGAAATCCTTGGGGCATAGACGGCTATGAGTATCCAGATGAACTCGTTGGCAGAGTTATAGAGTACATAGATTACTGGGTTTTGCAGCACTATGTTCCATCAGACGAGGTTGCAGCCATATTCTTCGAACCCATACTGGGTGAGGGAGGATACGTTGTACCACCCAAAAATTTCTTCATAGAGTTGAAAAAGCTTGCAGAGAAATACGGAATTATCCTCGTAGATGATGAGGTTCAGATGGCATTGGGTAGAACTGGCAAAATGCTCTCAATAGAGCACTTCAATATTTCACCAGATGTAATATCAATGGCTAAATCGCTCGGAGGTGGAGTGGTGCCGATAGGCGCTACGATATATAGAGCTGAGCTGGACTTCGAATCTGGAGCTCACAGTAATACTTTTGGAGGGCATGCTCTCACTTCTATGGTTGCACTGAAAACAATAGATGTTACTGAGAGGTACCTCAGTAATGTTGTGAAACTTGAGAGGCTGTTTGCTGAAAAGCTGCACGAGTTTAAAGAGAGGTATGGTGTGATTGGTGATGTTAGGGGCCTGGGGTTGGCATGGGGGATAGAGTTTGTTAAGAATGCAAAAACAAAGGAGCACGATATAGATGCCAGGAATCGTGTTTTATATGAAGCTCTGAAAAGAGGCCTAGTAATTCTGGGATGCGGGAAAAGCAGCATAAGAATCGCACCACCAATAATTATAAGTGAGGAGGAGGCTAAAGTTGGTCTGGAGATACTTGAAAGGGCATTAAGAGCACTGTAAATGTGTGTAGAGAATGGTTATAGAGCTCACACTTGTTGATGTATACAGGTATGAAGGTTTACCGGGTAAGAGATTTAGATTCAGAGTAAAAGGGACTAGAGTATATATTAATGTATTGGCAGATGAATTGGATGAGGCTGTAAAAAAGGCTGAGGAGATTGTAAAGAGGTTAGAATTGGATAAATATCTAATAGAAAAGGAATCCTCCACAGAAATAAAATAGGGATTCGATCAATGGAAAATAGAAAAATTGAATGTCCCGTGTGCGGTCGTATTTTTCACAAAGGCCAAGGTATAAAGATTGCTGTGAGTGGACAGGAGCTGATATTCCATTCTAAATCCTGTGCAATAAAGTTCTTTAAGAGCCTTGTCCTCTATCTGGATCAGAAAAACCTTGAGGATGCTGCTAGAATGGTTATTAAAGAATTTGAAGATAGATTAAACGAAGTAAAAGAGAAAAGAAAAAAGAAGCTCGAAACTTTATAGGTGTAGCTGCTATCGATGAATGTGTATAGGGCACACAGCACCAATAAATGGAAACTTGTCTACTCTAAGTCTGTAGACATTATCCTGCTGAATCACCGCATCTCCTCCAGCTACGCTCTTTAAACTACTGCTTAGATCCTCGGGTAACCTCCATCCACCACATATACCATTCATATTCATTTTGCATGAACCACATTTCCAGACACCTATTGATTCAAGAACAATTAAAAGTGCTCTAGTGACACCCACATGTTCTCTGAAAGCAGCGATTTCACTGCCTATTGAATTGACTTTTTCGGCAACATCATTAACTACCTTTCTAACTTCTATAACTTCTGGATTGGGAGGAACCTCAGCTGCAATGGTAGCTCGATGAGCCTGTGTTTGCTCAGACATGTGTTTAACCCATCTATGCTTATCTAGCTCTACGGATGAAATAAAGTGTTAGTCCCATCGAACCTTATTCTACTAAGAGGGTGCACTCAGAAGTGCATTGGCTATTCACCGTTCTTTTCTATAAATTCAATCACTTTTTCAATTCTATCATCAGATAGTATTGATAGCCAATCAATTCTATGTCCATAATATGCAGGCCTATCGCCGAACAGAACATCTATAACCTCTCTAGCCACATCACTTGTATCCCTACCCGAAACGTCTACTTCAATGACCAAATCTTCACCTAGCTCCTCAACTGCATTAACTGTACACACAGAGAGCAGCTCAGCTTCAATATTTTCAGCAACTTTCCTACCACTCCAGCCACGCGATAACAGCACATTCAACAGTTCATCAGGAGCTCTCCTTAGTACGAACACTACCTCAAATATCTCCCGCGGCACTACCTCGACATAGTGACTTTCAATTACCAGAGGCCCTCTGCTTCTATAGAGCTCCAATACACTCTGCCTTAGCCTCTCCTCATCCACTATATAACTCTGCGTCGAAGGGTCATATGCAATTACAAGCATATTATTGATGGTATAGTCGCTTAGGTTGATCATGGGTATTTCTAAATACTCTGAAAGCGTTCTTGCGAGTGATGTCTTTCCTGTTCCAGGAACACCCGATACTCCTATAACCCTCAAAATATAGTCCCTCTGATGCTAGATAACGATAGGAATTCTTCCTAACCAATATTTTAAGGGTGCCGGCCCGTAATACCCCTTAAAACAAATGATCTTGCACTGCATCATCTATTTATGTGTAATCCATGGGTCTAACCTTTTATATGTCAACTTCCTTCCAAACCATAGCTACGGGAGTACAGATGGTCTCACTCTCCGACTTTGAAAAGAGATGGGCTGGAGGACCAACGGTAGGTGAAAAGCTTAAGGATATAATCAAGCGTAAAGAACCTATAAAGCAGAAGCTAGTAATGGCGGACTACAAGATAAGGGCTATGGTTAGCAGACTCGAAGTATTTTTAGAGAGACTTAGGGAGAGAGATAGAACACTGTTCGAAAGAGTTGTGGATGCCCTAACTCAGGGTGACGAAGTTAGAGCTACAATGTATGCTAACGAAATTGCGGAAATTAGAAAGATGGTTAAGCAGCTAACAATAACTCAAGTAGCACTTGAGCAGGTTGCCCTAAGACTCGATACCGTTATAACTATGGGAGACATAATGTCCGGGTTGGTTCCTGTAGTTGGTGTTGTAAAGGAGCTCAGACAGATTATAAAGGGTATAATGCCTGAAATGTCCCTAGAGCTCTCAGAAGTTGAGGAGGGTCTAAGAGATGTTGTAATATCCGCTGGAGAAGCTCTCGGTATGCCAGCAGGAGACATGTACGCTACACCCGAGGCTAGAAAGATACTTGACGAGGCTAGAATAGTAGCTGAGCAGAGAATGAAGGAGAAATTCCCAGAGCTGCCTGTCGTTGGCAGCGTTCAGCAAAAGGCTTCAGCCCCCGCCACTGGTACAGCTTAGCAGAAGAAGCTATTCTAGCCTTACAGATTTTTAAATACGAGTTAAACTTTTTAAGTCTCTCGTCCGTTTTACTCTATGGTGATTTGAGTGACTGCCTCCGACCATCACCTAAAGGCTGTAGGAGCTATTGTTAGCTACAGAAGGGGTGGTGCAAGGCAGTATAACGATCATGTGATTGTGAAGGTATTCATAGGTAGAGAGGGGGTAGGATCTCTGGTTGGCGCAAGGGCCATAGCAACAGATGATTGTGGCAACATGTATCGGGGGCGGGTGTTGAAGGTTCATAGCTATAGAAATTCAACTGTTGTTGTTAAGTTTAGACCCAACATCCCTGGTCAACTTCTAGGGGCATCCGTCGAATTTCTTAAGTAAATGCACTCCCTCAGAGTAACTCTGAACTGTCATTAGCAAATCCTTCTTGCCGGATTGTCATCATCGGCTGTGCGTGCTGCAGAGTATATCTACTCTGAAAACTAATTAACACATTTGGGGTAATAAATGGAGTTTTCACTAATTGCACAGACTCTTGATATACTTGAAAAGACGAGTAGCAAAATACAGCAGGCTGCGGCACTGTCAATACTATTTAAAAAAACCCCAGCGAGTGTAATAGACAAGGTTGTGTACATAATTCTCGGTACTCTGTGGCCTGATTGGAAGGGTATGCCAGAGCTGGGAATAGCTGAAAAGGGTATTCAGAAGGCAATAGCGATGTCAACAGGGGTTCAGGAGGTTGAAGTGGAGAAGCTGTACAAGAGCTTGGGAGACTTTGGTCTAGCGGTAGAGAGGATAAAATCTAGTAGATCTCTAAGGACTGTGGGGTTGGCGAATTTCATAAAGAGTGGTAGAGCTGAGCAGACAAAAGGTATAACTGTGGATGAGGTTTACAACACCTTTGTGAAGATAGCGTCGCTGCAGGGAGAAGGGAGTAGGGATATGAAGTTGAGACTTCTATCAGCAGTACTAGCTAAGGCAGATCCTAGAGAAGCAAAATACATTGTTCGATTCGTAGAGGGTAGGCTTAGGCTAGGTGTTGGAGAGGCAACTGTTATGGATGGCCTCGCATCTGCATTTGGTATTGCTAGAGATGTTATTGAACGTGCATACAACATATACCCAGATCTTGGAGCAGTAGCTAAAATCATTGCTGAAAAAGGTGCTTCAGAAATCAAGCATCTAAAGCCTACACCTGGAGTTCCACTAAGGCCTATGCTAGCTGAGAGAGCTAGTGATCCTAATGAGATACTGGCTAAGGCTGGCTGCCCAGCAGTGGCAGAATTTAAATACGATGGTGAGAGGGCTCAGATTCACAAGAAAGGGGATAGGATATGGATATTCTCTAGAAGATTAGAGGAGATAACAAATCAGTATCCAGATGTTGTGGAGATGGCGCTCAGACACGTCAATGCAGGTGAAGCGATTATAGAGGGTGAGATTATCGCTGTGGATCCTGAGACTGGAGATTTTAGACCATTTCAGGAACTCATGCACAGAAAGAGGAAAAAGGATATCCATGAAGCTTTGGAGGAGTACCCAGTTATTGTAAAAGTGTTTGACTGTCTCTATGTCGATGGTTATGATCTCACCATAAAACCTCTAGCTGAAAGAAAAGAAATGCTGAAGAAGATCGTAACTGAATCAGAAAAGTTTAGTTTGGCTGATGGTGCTATTGTCAGCACTCCAAAGGAGCTCGATACGTTTTTCATGAAAGCTGTCGAGAATGGTTGTGAAGGTCTTGTAGTGAAATCTCTAAATCCCGACTCCATATATCAGGCTGGAGTGAGAGGCTGGCTGTGGATAAAGTACAAGAGAGATTATAGGAGTGAGATGACGGACTCTGTTGATCTTGTCGTTGTTGGTGCATTTCATGGTAGGGGCAAGAGGGCAGGTACTTTTGGAGCTCTTCTACTTGCAGCATACGATGCTGAATCAGACAGATTT
>JANXEL010000100.1 GCA_025058535.1 Ignisphaera sp.
GCATATATAGGCTTTGAAGCTGGTGCATGGAGTGTGGTCTTTCATGCTGGATACTACGGTGATTTTGATCCTACTACATCATATAACAATGTTGTGAACTCTATAAAGAGGATCATCCGTGAACTTAGGGATAGGAATATAGATATATGGGTAAGACCGGAAGTTATGGGTGGCACCAGTGAAGTAGGCTCTCTAGAGGAGGCTATTAGGCTAAGCCAAGATATTGGAGAATACGTTCTACCCTGTATAGACTTTGCTCACCTTCATGCAAGAAGTCTCGGAAGGTACAATAGCTATATTGAGTACAGAAGGGTAATGGAGCTTATCGAGGAAAGCTTGGGAAGAGAGGCGCTATCAAATATGCATATACACATAAGTGGCATCGAATATGGGCCAAAGGGCGAGGTGAGACATCTAAATGCATCCGAATCCGATTTAAATTACGTTGACATAATAAAAATCCTAAAGGAGTTCAACATAAGTGGAGTGGTAATCAGTGAGTCGCCCAATTTGGAAGAAGATGCACTACTCTTCAAAAAATATTATCAATCAATGCCATAGAAGAGCCAAAAATACACCAAAAACACTTAAATTAGACTACCCAGCTATAGAATGATGGGCCCGTAGCTCAGCTAGGATAGAGCGCCGGCCTCCTAAGCCGGTGGTCAGGGGTTCAAATCCCCTCGGGCCCGCCACACAATAGAGCGAATACTTTGCTTAAACTTCCTCACATATTGATGCTTGCGACGCTGTACCGCGAAAACAACTACATTTTGCAGATGCCAAGAATATTATTTCAGTATTCGAAGTCGAGCACGTATATGATATAGAGATGGCAGAACTCTTTCTATTTGTAAAAGCTGGTAGAGGTTTACAAAGGATCTTAGATTGGAAAAGGCAACCCTCATAAGGGTCGTTAGCATTTAAAATGCCCTTAGAGTCCTAGGTCTTCATTTTCAATAGAGTCATAGAGTTAAGTACAACTGATATATCGCTTAAAATCATAGCTACGGCACCAAATTCCGGCTTTAGAATTAGCCCAAGTGGTTTATATAGAAGTCCTACTGCTATGGGTATCAAGATCATATTGTACATGAACGCCCATACCAGGTTCTCTAACGCTTTCCTCTTGACTTTTACACTCAAACTATAGAGTTTTACTATAGTGTCCAGCCTGTTATTAGTTATTACTGCATCGCCTGCCTCTTTAGAAATATCTGCACCACTACCCATTGCAATGCCTATGAATGCTCTACTTAGTGCAAGTGAATCGTTTACACCATCGCCTACGAACATGGCCTTGTGCCCATTTTTCTGAATCTTTTCTACGAGCTCTGCTTTATCCTCCGGCCTCAGCTCGGCAACTACATCATCTATCCCTATAATCTTAGCTATACTTTTTGCAACATTGATAGAGTCTCCCGATGCAAGCACCGTTTTTATTCCCATACCCTTCAGGAACTGTATCGTTTTTATCGCCTCTTCCCTAGGTTTATCGCTAATCTCAATAATTCCAGCCAGTCTGTCGTCTATAGCAGTGTACACGGCTGTGTATGACCCTTCGTCAACTTGCGGAATTGCGTCCACAGCTGCGCTCACGTCTATTCCAAACTCCTCCAAAAGTTTTTGAGAGCCTACAATCACACGTTTACCGTGTACTGAGCCTATAACACCCATGCCTGGTATATGCTCATAGTTCTCCGGTTCTCTAAACTCTATGTTCCTCTCTTTACAGTATTCTAGAATAGCTTTCGCCAGTGGATGCTCGCTCCTCTTCTCAACACTACAAGTATATCCTAACAATTCATTATCCGAAAAACCGTTGAATGCATGCAGACTTTTAACTTCAGGTTTGCCCAACGTTATAGTACCGGTCTTGTCAAATAGCGCTACGTCTACGCCTAATATTTTCTCAAATAATGTACCGCTTCTAACAAGCAGTCCAAGCTGTATAGCCTTTATAGAGGCTATGGAGACCACCATAGGTATCGCTATGCCTAGCGGACATGGACATGCGACAGCAAGCACTGCTGCAGCTGAAACTACAGCCATCTCTAGCCTACTCTCTGCAGCAATCCAGTATGCGAACGCCGCTATACTCAATGCAATTACAATCCATGTAAAGATTCCAACAACTTTATCCGCAAAGCTTTGGAACGATGGCTTATTGAACTGAGCCTCTCTAACAGCTTCATATATGTAGTATAGCGAGGTTTCTCTACCAACTCTGGTTGCCCTCACCTTTATGTAGCCGGATGCTAATACTGTCCCAGCTAGAACATGATCCCTATTTTTAGAAGTTTTAGGTTTCGGCATCGATTCCCCAGTAAAAGTTGATTCATCTACGTACCCCCATCCATCAATCACAACTCCATCTATGAGGATCTTTTCACCACTCTTGACCTCGACAACATCACCAACGCTAACTTCACTGACGTCTACCTCCTCAACCTTATCACCCTTAACTACCCTTACCTTCCCTTGCTGCAATTGCAAAAGTTTCTGAAGATTTTGAAGAGCTCTAAATCTGAGCCTCTTCTCAAGATATCTTCCTAAGGCTATAAAACCCAGTACACCTGCCGAAGCTTCAAAAAATGTTTCATTGATAGATAGAAGCTTCAAAACAGCTATGAAACTGAATACATATGTCGTACTTACTGACACAGCTACCAGTGAATCCATTGTTGGAGTGCCTCTGAATAGGGACCTATACCCACTAACAATGATTTCTCTATTAAGGAGTAGAATAATTGTGGACATAAAGCCCAGGACGAGGTCCTTCGAATTCCACAGTGGAGGCTCAAACCACAAGACACCAATAGTGTAATACGCCACTGCTGTAAAGCCTAAAATAAATGAAATCAGTCGCAGTATAAGCTCCTTCCCATCATGAGCTCTCTGCTCTAAAAATTCATTGCCAACTTCCTTAACGCTAAGACCTATACGTCGAATCTCAGAAATTATAGTGTTACGTGTGGTTGAATAAGGGTTATAGAGGATCTTAATAGATTTTGCTACAGTCGACACCCTACAGTCTAACACACCTCTCAACCTTTTCACAGCGTTTTCGAGCTTTGAAACCTCCTCGGCCTCTACGTCAGTAACTAGGATAAGAACTTCTTTGTCAACATCGTAGCCCGCATCCCTTATTGCTTTATATATATCTGAAGAGCTTATAACGGAATCCCCATAAACTATGAGAGCCTCTCCAGAAGAAATATCAACCTTGAAGTCCTTTATATTCCCCAATTTGGCTAGAGATCTATGAATAGCATAAACACATGAAGGGCAGTCTACACCTACAACCCTAAATTTCTCAGAAACTTCGCCTACCATACTACGAGCCTACCCCGGCACGCACTAATGATCTTGAATTAAGCGGTATCAAGAATTTTTCTGAAATCCTCCTGCTATAAATGTCATAGAGATGACATTTTTTCATATAATAGATAATTTTGAACTTAGCTTTAGCTTTATAAGAATGGAGCCTCATTTTGCAAATAGGTTCGACAATAGTCTCCATGAAAATCATGTTCCATCCAGAGATAAAATCTTGAGTAATTTTAAAAGAGTTTCTACCGTGACACAAACATCTAGGTTTAATAACATTAGTGACGAATCTTCTAATAAAACGAGAGATGAGCTTAGTATAGCAATTAAAAATAGATATCCATTGACGGTCTATGACCAATCAACGTCCATCCTTAAACTGGTTTAAGGAAACAGTGCGTATCACCTTGGCTACATCCTAAGTCTGCGGTCATATTATTCAATTAGATCAATTTTGCAAAGATTCTATTATACCGTACAGCACTTATTTCTAAAACTAGGCTCGTTCAACATTGCATTCATTATTAGAATTGCTTAATCCGTAATAGAACTTAATAGCCTTCTAATCTCCTCTGGTAGCACATTGTTATAATTCGTGCAGTGCAGCATTTAGCGGTGGATTTGTTTTATCATTTGTTTTATCCTGGTTTAAACAATTTCTGAAACTAAATCTGAAGCAATACACTTCTATGCTTCTTTCTGTCTATAGGAAAGATAAATCTCTTCAGAAAATCTTCACGTTATGGATTGGAAGCCCTACGGCTAATTGGTTGGATTACCATTCTCTAGGTGATTGCGATACATCTCTCAGCTGGTATCGTTGAAGGAGTTCTTTTGAAACTGTTAATTGCTATTCAGCTTTCTCTACAAATTGATAGCTATTCCATATGACTGATTCTCGAACAACAATAAGTGCGCTATCCAACCACTTTCCTTAAAGCAGTATAGAAACTATTGGATACGTGATAAAACTGATGCCTAAGAATTGAAAGAGTAGTATCAATTCATATTTTGACCATCCAGCCCACTAGCTTATTAATGTGTATTGCATATTCGTGTGCTAGGCGGTTTAAATGAGCATCAACAGTGTAAAGGATAGAATCATTGAACGTTCAAGATCTTTGAATAGCTACATTGTTAGGATTAGGAGGGAGATTCACATGTACCCTGAGCTTAGATTTGAGGAATATAGAACCTCTCAGCTTATTTTTGATGAGCTTAGAAGTATGGGTATTGATGTATTCAGAGTCGCTGGTACTGGTGTAATTGGTGTAGTTAAGGGTGATAGGAGTGGTGGTGTGGTTGCTCTTAGAGCTGATATGGATGCTCTTCCTATTACTGAAGAGAACGATTTTTCCTACAAATCCAGAGTTCCTGGTAAAATGCATGCTTGCGGCCACGATGCTCATGTAGCTATGCTGCTTGGTGCCGCTACCGTGCTGAGCGAGTTTAGAGATTATCTAAGAGGTTGCGTAAAGCTTGTTTTTCAGCCAGGTGAGGAAGGCGGTGCTGGTGCTGAGAAGATTATTAGAGAGGGTGTGCTTGACGATGTAGAAGCAATATATGGGATTCACGTATGGTCTGAACTACCGTCGGGAGTTATAGCCACTAGACGGGGAGCCATGGCGGCATCCGCGACATCGTTTGTTATCAGAATCAAGGGGTCAGGAGGTCACGCAGCACATCCGGAGCTCACTAAGGATCCAACCATACCAGCTGCAGATATATACAACGCCATTCAGAAGGTTGTTTCTAGATCCATAGACCCATTTACTCCTGTAGTGATCTCCACCCCTAAGTTTGAGGGTAGCAATGCAAGTAATGTAATACCAGATGAGGTTAGGATATACGGAACTCTAAGGGTCTTTGACCTTGAGCTGAAGGAGAGAATTTTAAAGAGGCTAGATAAAATAGTTAGGCACTACTCCCTTGCTTGGGAGTGTGAAGGAGCCATTGATATAATCGGAACACAATATCCACCGGTGGTAAATACACCAGAGTTAGCAGAATTTGTAATGAATATAGCCAAAGAGCTAGGTGAGGCGAAGGAGGCACCAATGACGATGGGTGCTGAAGATTTTGCGTACTACCTTCAGAAAATACCAGGAGTCCTCATACTACTGGGGGTTAGAAATGAAGATAAGGGTATAGTTTACCCGCATCACCATTCGAAATTTGATGTTGATGAAGAAGTTCTATGGAAAGGGACAGCACTATACGCTCTACTAGCTTACAGTCATTTCGTGCGAAAGAAATAGATAGGGGATCAAGACCTCTAGATTATCCAGAGGCGTCACCGAAGCTGACAGGATTTTCAAATGCTCACCAAAATATTATTCTGCAATCCTGTGAGGAGTCTAATAAATTGGCTCAGTGTTTGCACCGCTCATCAATAACTCAGTCCCGGGTTCAAGCTACATCACAGCTCTATCGTACTGCTGCACCTTCCCACCGATTTGCTGCGTGTTTTAGCGTTTTTAAGGTTTGTATCTACTTGATGTTTGTTAAAAGTTGGTGCGTCTAGCTGTGTCCCTAGAAAGGTACATTCCTCTACCAAAGAGTTTAGGATTTTTTAATGAAAATGGCACTGAATTCAACTTTTCTGCAACTATACATACTGGTAATGCGAGCATCTCTGTAGGTGTTTCTGGAGGGGAATACCAGCTATCCATACCCTCAATAGTTCACCTCCTCTATGGAGCTCTACTTATTTCTATTCTAAGCTTCGTCATTATCGTCATTCTCTATATGTCGTTTGGCTATAGAGGTGCAATGGTTCAGATAGTTTTTGGTCCTGGGAAGAAATATGAGGACGTTCGGGAAATCCATTACACGTACTCAGGAATCAAAGCTATCCTGCGTAAATACTACGTGAAAATCAGAGAAGAAATGCGATGCCCCTCCTGTACACCGAGGGAGGTGGCCACGAAAATTAACAAATACACCATGTTTGCTGAGATTTACGAGGACGTTGTTTACGGCTGTAAGGAGCGGACTGATGTTCAAGATATCTTAGGTGGAGTAGAGGATGAGTAGAGCACTCACCGCTATCCTAATACTCATAGCTCTCCTGGCATTATCGCAGACCAGGACACCACTATACACTACAGTGGAGTACGATCCACCATCCATATTTAATCAAGGACCCGGAGGTATAAGCATATTCTATATCCAGGAAATGTGCAAGCACAAGACAGAGATTATATACAGCGTAGAGACCTTACAGCACTACGAACCAGATGAACACATTCTTCTCATAATTGGTCCAGACACAGAGGTAGAGATGTATGAAAGGGTTTTAGAATGGGTCGGTAGGGGAGGCATTGTTGCTGTGATGGATGAGCTGAACTATACAGCACCACTTCTAAGTAGCACAGGCATCCAGCAGGGGCCTCTATACAGAGCTATAGCTGCAGGAAAGTGTGCCATAGGTAATGCAACTGTGGATGTTCTATTCAATGTATATAGAACGGTAAAACTCATTAACAGCACAAATGCAGAGATACTCTGTGAAGTTGATGAAGAACCGGTGGCAGTGCTAGTGAGATATGCAGATGGTATTATTATGGTATCTGGCGATTCGAGTACAATAATAAACAGTGTTATGGATAGCCCGTACCATATAAATAATACCCTCTTTGTAAAGTATCTGATGGGCGGTAGGGAATTAATTGTGTACGAAGGCTCTAGACTGTATACTACTGTTGAAGCTAGAGCAATAGCATATACCCTAGATACGCTCACTAAGGTGCTGAGCATGGTTGTGGAACAACTGGTTGGCTCTGATATTCTCAAAAGGGCACTACTCTTTCTAGTAACAGTATGTATGGCCACAGTTTACATAGCAAATAAGTTTGGCCTCTCAAGGAAGCAGTTTACAGCTTTAAGAAACATAAGAAGTGGTGGAGAAAGGTCAGGTATTCAGATCGAGAACATCATTAGCGGTGCATCTCTATGGCTAAAAGAGGTGGAGAAGTAGAGCTGTACTCCAATCTAATCAATAGAGCTATAGAGAACATACAGCTAAAAATAGTTGGAAAGCGAAAGGAACTAGAACTAATATTAGCAACACTCTTTGCCGAAGGTCACGTTGTTCTAGAAGGTTTCCCAGGGGTAGCCAAAACCTTGATAGCCAAGTGCGTTGCAGCTACGCTAGGCCTTGAGTTTAAGAGGATCCAGGCTACACCAGATATGCTCCCGTCAGATATGATTGGGGTTCAGATATTCGATCCTAAAGAGATTAAATTCGTATTTAAGAGAGGCCCTGTGTTTACGAACATACTGTTATTGGATGAGATTAATAGAGCTCCTCCGAAAACTCAGTCAGCCCTTCTAGAAGCTATGCAAGAAAGACAGGTAACTGTTGAAGGCACTACTTATAGACTTCCACAGCCATTTCTGGTGATGGCAACCATGAACCCTATCGAAATTGAAGGGACATTCCCCCTTTCAGAGGCACAAGTTGATAGATTTCTTTCCAAGATAATTATCGGCTACCCATCAATAGAAGAGACCGCTGAGATGCTCGGAAGGCTCTATACCATAACAAATCTTGATGATCTTAAGCCGGTGCTAGATAGAAATACTGTCGTAAAGCTCATAGAGATTACAAGGCAGGTGTATGTAGATGAAAACATTAGGAAGTACATTGCAGCCATAGTGGATGCAACACGAAGCCATCCAATGGTTAGACTGGGGGCATCGCCACGTGGTGCAATAGCGTTATACACACTATCAAAGTCCATAGCGCTTATGAGTGGGAGAGACTATGTCACACCAGATGATGTAAAATATGTCTCACACGCAGCTCTCTCACACAGAATCATATTGAAGAGCGAAGCTAGAATTTCCAGGGTGCATCCTCAGAATGTAGTAGATGATATTCTGGAGAAGGTTGATGTGCCCTGAGGGCAACCTTTACAAATGTTGCTCATCTCTCAACATCCATCATAATGTTTCTCTATGCACTTCTATCAAGAAATCCGCTCCTCCTATCTGTATCAATGGCAATGCTTCTCATATATTACAATGAGTACAAATCGTTTGAAGATGCCAATAAAGCTGTTGAGAGGCTGAGAATAGCTAGAACTGTCAATACCGATATGTGCAGGGAGCTTGAATACGTAGAGATAACGATAAGTATCACAAATCAGGGAAGCATAGCAATACCAAGAGCTGTGGTTACTGATGTACTACCCAGGTATGTAGTGCCAGAAAGAGGTGAAGCTCAATTTGATGTAACAGTTCCACCAGGCGCAACCATAACGATAGTATACAGAGCTAGGGTGACTGCACCAGGAGCACATGATTTCAATGAGCTGTTGTTAGCTATATGTGATGCGCTGGGCTATTTCTATAATGAGTACAAGTTCAGTATCAGGACAACTGTAGTTGCACTACCTTTGTCAAATTCGATAGAAATGGGGGTAGAGAGCCTACAGAGACTCACCAGCACAGCTATCATGGGTAAGGCTACTGGAGGATCCTATAACATAGCTAACGTTAGGGAATATATGGATGGTGACGATATTAGGCGGATTATGTGGAAGGTTTATGCAAGGATGGGAAAACTTATGGTTAGAGAAGACTATGGAGAAGCAAGGGTGAGAGTGTTAGTTCTCATTGATATGAGAAAATACCTGTGGGGCATAGGTGAGGAACCTAATACACTGGCGCACATGCAGCTGAGATATGCTAGATCACTAATAGAATACATCGCTAGGAGTGGGTCTACCCTAGACATCTCAATTTGTAGTGGTATAACACCAAAGGTAGTTGAAAACGCAAATACAGCGCTAGTAGAGTCGCTATACAGAGTGTTTTCAGTACTAGAGGGTGGAGGTGGGTGTGAGTCTCCTATAGATGCCTATATTCATGTTCCGGGGTATCTAGGTAGGTCTGTTGACAGCTATGATGCTGTAGTGCTCGTAACAAATCCCATAACACTGGTATTAGAGAGTCCTAAAAACGTTCGAGAGCTTCTAAAGATGTTTGGTGCAAAGCTGGTAATAATTGTGCTGCTTGCCAGGAGTGTTGTTGAACTTATTGGGGAGGATAGAGCTAAACAGTATATGGAGTCCCTAATGAAAGGAATAGAACAGTGGGGTGCTAAGGTTTATGTGCCTCAAGAAATTCCCGTAGTCGATGTAAGGTGGCTAAGATGATGGAGTATTTAATGTTTGTGGTGCTAGGTATAGCTATATTTGTAGATCTCGTGTATAGATCTGAGTATGCATCGCTAGCAATGTTAGTAGGGATTATACTGTTTCTAGCGGTGGATCTATGGTTATGGGCAGCAGTTCTCACACTCATAGCTATCACACATAGAATAGCCATGTACGTATTTAGAGGGGGCACCACAAAGGCAATAGGTGTAAAACATATATTTATCCACGTTATAAAGCCCTTAGTATACATAGCTATAGCACTGCTATTGTACGCATCGAGTTGGAGGCTTGTATTTCCATTAATGGATCGTTGGACATCTGTGCTAATCTACATCACTGTTGTATTTCTAGCTCTATCGCTTACCACAAATCCGTCGATAGATAGTATGGTCTATATTGGAAGGTGCATGTACATGGATGTAGCAACAATCATAAAGGCGCTGGCGATCGCGGCACACGTAATAGGGGTGCCACTTCTTTTCTACTCATATATATTTTTGGGAAATTCTGCATTCATAGTAATATTGCTCTGGATAATTTACATGTTCTCTAGAGGAACACTATCAATATATCGGAGAACGATTCTCGAAATTCTACCATACCTTGTAGCACTCATTTTAATTGAGGTTATCACTTAACACAGCTTATATTCTGCCGAGGTACAATTCTACGACTTGTGGTGATGTTGACTAGAGATAGGGGGGTAACTATAACTTTGTTGATAGCAGGAGTATCATTTTTAGTCATATCTACGGTCTTTATTTATCAAGACAGGTACATCCAGGCGCTCTTCACATTTGTGATAGGCATTATTCTCTTAAGCAGCTCACTCGCAATTATGAAGGAGACCATGCGCTGCAGCCAGGGAGTCTAAAAAGTTTCGGGGTACACTAAATATTTTGGGGAGGAGAGCGACATATACTGATGAGGAGACATGATAAAGGGGTACTTCGATGGGCTGTGTGAACCAATAAATCCAGGAGGTGTTGCCACATATGGCTATGTAGTGTATAGAGGGGGTAAACAAATAGCAAGCGGCTATGGTGTTATAGGTGCTGGTATGCTGGGTAATGACACATCTAACAATATAGCGGAGTATCATGCTCTGATAAAATTACTTGAAAAGTTAGTGGAGCTAGGTATGGTGAGGGATATTGAGATATATGGCGATAGCCAGCTCGTTATCAATCAGATAAATGGGGTATTTATGGTGAGATCAAGTAGGATAAGACCTCTCTATGAAAGAGCCATAGAGCTTCTTAACATGCTGCAGAACGCTAAACTAATCTGGATTCCTAGAGAAATGAATAAGGAAGCTGATAGACTATCCTATAAGGCATATGCAGAGTTTATGGAAAGATACGGCAAAGAAGCACTGACATACTATAAAAGGTACTTAGTATCAGAAAGACAGAGTGAATTGCTTAGAAGATTAGGTATGGATGTGCCTCTCTATACACCACGAAGACTTTTATCTAAGATATACGTAGAACGTAGACCATAGAGTAACGGAGGATAGATGACTACACTAATTAGAGAATTTCACTCGATCGTCTACCAGAGTCAAAAATATAAATCTTGTAGATGTCCAACCTGGCTGGGTGAAGACTCGCATCCTTACTGAGTCAAATGATGAATAGCGAATCCCTCTGATGAACACTATCATATTGTGCAAAGCTTCTGAAATTATGTTTGGAAATACATACTACAGAGAGCAGGCATTTCAACCACAGAATACGGATGAGAAGGTCACGGTATACAGGGATAATAAAAGGGTGATATGGATTACATTGAAAGGTTTTTAAGATGAGAAGCTTGGACTGAAGTACCCGGTCTAGCAGAATTAATGTACAGAAAACTTAGATATGGTCCTGCATAATGATGGCAGCTCATCTAAGGGCGGTAATGTACCAATTATGAAAAGTTTGGTAAGAGGATAACAGTTCTTTGGCGCGGCTTCCACCGCATAATTGCATTGATGAGCGAGAATCTCTCTGGTAATAATGAGTGATGAAAATGGAGTGGAGAAATCATAGATGATGACTATTCAAGGAAAATCTAGTACTTTAGATGAATTCAGATCAATCTTATCACCTGTCTAATCGCTGGGAGAAAGAGTTATAGAGCTAGGGCGGTTGAACTCCATAGAGCTTTACTATCGTATCAATATTAATTCTATAGAGGTATTCTTCATTTACTAACCCCTCTTCTAGAAGTCTCTTCTGGTTTTCAACAATATTCCATGGATATGATGAAACTCCAGCTCTTCTAGGATCATCTATAAAGTCGCTCTCGACCATATATGTTGGCTTGAGAAGTCCAGCACACTCTCTGAGAATAGGATATTTACCGGGTATGGTAAAAACGAGTTCTCTATCCTGTGAAGCTTTTGCAGTTGCTACACTGAGATGGTGAAGAATAACTTTATTTCTGTTTACATCTATTGTCTTAATGGTTTTTACGATGTCTATTACAGTTGCCTCCCCTCCCTGCTCGAGGTGTAGATGTACTGGTGCGTTAAGATCCTTAGCTAGAGTGAGTGTATGTACCATAACCATGTTATTAACCACGAAAGCTTCTGGAATAGCCCTATAGTGTGGTCTACCTACCTCACCAAAACCATCTACAATACCGTTGCGAATGAGCTTAGCTATATAGTCTATAACAGCCAAGGCTTTCTCCAAAACCTTTACACTCTGCTTGGGCTGTCTTGAAATCTCATCTTCTACGGCTGCTGGATGAATACCAGCAAAGCACACTACCCTTAGTCCAAGCTCCTTGGCAACTCTACATTCACTTGCAACAACTTCAAAAGCTTTCACATAGCTATTAAATGTGTTGTCAAAACCTAAATGGGAGGGAGGTAGAGATACCAGTGCTGTAAACCAGCCACCCACCTCGAGGAACTTTTTACCTATAGTAGCCATACCCATGCCTCTAACAGGGTTGGTGTGTAGATGGCCGTCGGCAAAGACCAACTTTGCTATAGTACATCACCAGCGGTTATTACGACTGATGCGCTTTAAAAATTACCACGTCAAAGCTGCGGTACAGAGAATATAGGCCGTATACACTCACCATCCCACTCTACTATTATTAGTATTTATTTCTTCTACTACACAGCCTAGAGCTCTATCTCTATTGATATCCTCTTCCTATGTTGAGGAATGCCCTTAAGGGCTATAATGAAACCGTCTATTGTTGATCTAAGGACATTCTTTACGAATGGATTCAACGGTATTTCCCTATTGTCTATAAGCAGCCTAATACCGGATGAGATGGGGCATTGGCGTGTCTTTCCCATAGCGTACATTTTAACAAATGCCGCACACGTTTCATATCCACAGAGGCCACAGTTATTTTGAGGAAGCTGACTCTCTAGGAATTTTAGAGCCTTGGATTCTATAAATGAGGTTAGTCCATCTATATCATCTCTACTAAATACAGTGAGCCCTGGCATTCCAGTTTCGGTGGGCAACTTGTTGCATACAATAGCTGTAATGTTTCCTACCACTTTCTTGGCCAGAGCCTCAAATTCATCAATGGCATCAGTAATTGCAATCACATCCCCAACACCACTCCTCTTAAAACCTTCGACAATAACTATGGGCGTGTCAATGTAGCTAAGAATATTTTCTAGGGAATCCACCCATCTACTATAGTACACAGCACCTATATCACTGGATGAAGCGACCACAATATCAGCTCCTGCACTAATATATCTCCCCGTATCTTTTTCACTAACGTCCACCCCATGACCAGTGTGCTTAACACAGGCAATAAGATACCCTTTGAGCTTTAGCTTAGATACTACAGATGCTGCTATCGATGTCTTACCCTTACGAGATTCAAGTGATACAAATCGAAGTACATAGGGTCTCACAAACAACACCGCTTACAGTGGGTGGAATGAGATATGCATTACACAGCTTATAGTGGACTATC
>JANXEL010000014.1 GCA_025058535.1 Ignisphaera sp.
AGTGGAGCAGTCTCGCAATCTGCTCAACACTCAAAACGCTATAGAGTTCAGAAGCAGTTGTTATTACTGGCTGTAGATTGAGTAGCTTGGACAGCTCCTGAGCAATCTCATTACCTCCCCAGTGAGCTCCTACAATAGGTACTGCATAGGTTGCACCAGGATCTACAACCACTACAGGAGGGTCTCTACTCTTATGAGTAAGTCTTCCACACACTAATCTAACAGCAGCACTCACTGGTGATATGAAGATGAAGGCGTCGTAGCATGGCCACACTCTATCCAGATCAAAATCCCTAACCCTACCAACAACAACAGGAACACCAATGCTAAGTATTGAGGATGCTATTCTCTGAGCAACCTCCCTCTCACGATCTGATGTGTATAGTACTCCCACACCCCTCCAAAGCAGATCGAGCATAGCTATCATACATAATGGTGCTGCTAGCCATAGTGAGTGGAATTCAACCCTTTTAAACCTATTCTAGATACTCCATCTGAAAACCTGTTGTGTAGAGTCATTGTGAAAAGCTTTAAATAGTTCAGCAGCTCTATGTGGCTGGGGTAGCCATATATGCACATCCCTGATGGGCTCCTTGATCCTGGAACAGTAGTTGTGACCTATGTAGCTGCAGTAGCAGCTATAGCACTCTCTATAGCTAGGGTTAGGAGGAGTGTTTCTGAGTTTGAGTTGTCTAAGCTTGCAACAGTTTCTGGATCTATATTCATTGCCCAGTTGATAAAGTGGCCTATTCCAGGAGGCTCTACACTCCACTTTGTTGGTGGTGGTCTTGCAGCAGCTACTCTTGGTCCATGGGGTGGGCTGATAGCCATGGCTACCGT
This sequence comes from Ignisphaera sp., assembly GCA_025058535.1. Lineage (GTDB taxonomy): Archaea > Thermoproteota > Thermoprotei_A > Sulfolobales > Ignisphaeraceae > Ignisphaera. The sequence continues at coordinate 841 of JANXEL010000014.1, forward strand.
GCTTGCTATTCAAACATTTGTTTTCCACGATGGTGGGGTGACAGCTTTTGGTGCTAATGTTATTGCAGCTGGTGCTTCAGGTGTTTGGCTAAGCTATCTAGCTCTCCTAGCTTTAAGGAGAATTGGATTAGCAGTACCCATCTCTGCATTCTCTGTAGGGTATATCAGTACAGTAGCTACAGGATTTGCAGCTGGGTTAATAATTGGTGTAGCTGGAGATGTACTGGGGTCCAGTGTCTATAACCTGAGAATCACTCCACACGTAATGCTCTTAACCCATGGCCTACTCGGTCTGCTTGAGGGGGTGATAACCATGGGGATAGTTGCATACCTGTACAGAAAGCAGCCAACTCTACTCTATGAAGGTGCTAGAGCATGATGTTGAGGAGGGCTGTGATTGTATCTATTGCTCTAGCCATAGTGAGCCCCATATTCGGTCTTCTACTTCCAGAAGCACTCCAATCTGAAGAGTATATAGAGGCTCTTGCAGATAGAGTGGAGCCTGTAATGGTGATCGACTACCCAACACCATTAAAGGAGTACTCAATCCATGGCCTACCAGGCCCTGTGGGCTATGCTATCTCAGCTCTAGTAGGCTATGGAGCTATAGTTGGTCTGTACTACACTATCCACCGCATAGCGTTTAGAAGGAGAGGTGGTGGTTAAGCTAGACCCTGTCTGAGGGTGTGGAATGGATCTATCCAAACTCTACAGCCTATCAAATGAGGTCTTCAGAGTCTATAGGGTTATCTACAGAGTTGAGCAGAAGCACCTATCTACACACACATCCATACTCTTCTTCATCTCACTCTCCATCTCAGCTGTGTATGGAGGGCTCTATGCAAAGCTCATAGCCATAGCATCATCAGCTGCATCCATAGCTCTAGTGAGGAGGAGTTGTATTAGAGATGCTCTACTTGCATACCTCGATCTCACAGCCTTTACACTACTAATCACACTCCCAGCATTAGCTACTGCTGTGGTTGGTGGAGGTGGATCCCCTCTCCACATAGCTGGTGATGTTGTTCGGGTTGTGTTTAACGTTGTAGCAGCATCCTCACCCACGATAGCCATGGCTATAGCTGTTGGTGCTAGAGAGTTTATTTCACTAGCATACAGATTCTCTAGATTTCTAGGAACTCTACTCAGTATAATCCTTGCACTACTACCAAAAACAGTTCAACACCTACACATGGCCTTAATGGCTAGAGCTGCTAGAACTCTAAAGCCATCCAGATCAAATCTGCTAAGCACCTTCACATCATCTATAGCTGATGCCGTCATCTATGGAGCTGTGGTAGGGCATCAAATAGTGCTTGCAGTAAAGGCTAGAAGCTTTTCAGATGTGGGTGTAGGGGTGGATGGAAGGATTGGAGTGGCTGATCTCCTCCTAACACCCATCTCCATCACGGTGCTCTACGCATCCATTACAAAGCTGCTGTAGCTTCCAGCTATATCCTGCTGAAACCCCTAGCTGCAGACTGTGTTGGAAGCTCTAGAGTAGAGTGGTGCTGCTGGTGGAGCTGGTCCTCCAGATGTCTTCAGCCCCCACTACTGATACAGGGCTCTAGATCTGTGTTCATCTCCCTTGCTATGTCTACAGCTCTCAAGATTGCTCCAGCTTCATCACCCTTCTCTATATAGTTGTTGAACTCAGTGTCTGAGTATATTCTTCTGTACAGCTCTATACGTAGCTTAGGTAGAGGTGTGGTTTTCTTGATACACCTCTTAAGCACTCTAGATACTCTGTAGAGTGTTTTGATTTCAGTGTTCTGAGCTAGGGATGTGGATATCTTTTGAGCAATTCTTCGTAAAAGCTCTACAGAGAGTCCATAGCTTGTCAAGCCGATATCCACACCATTCAAGGATAGCTTTAGTGGGACTACTGTGTTTCCAAATCTATAGTCAACGGCATTGTTAACCAGCTTCTTTAGGGATAGAGCTGCTAGCGCTATACTTTTAGCTAGAGACTCATCATCTACAGCCACCACAACAATGTCATAGGGTTTTAGAAGATCTTTCAATGCTTCTGAATCAAGGCTCCGCACATCAATGGATCTAGGCTCAGCACCACTAATCCTCTGCCCACCATCTCTACACACCACAGTAACTCTAGCTCCATATCTTCTAAAGAGTTCAGCCCTCCTTAAACCCACACTCCCACAACCAACCACAAGCACACTAAAGCTGCTAACATCAATGAATAGGGGTAGGTGCACAGCTGGAAACACCCACCTTACATCTACAAACACTCTCCACAATCCTCTTAACAGAGTCTATAGTTCCACTACCAATAAGGACTCTCGATAACTCATACACACCTCTACTTATACCAGAAGCCGTGGTTCTACCAATAGCAACTACAGCTACACCTCTAAGCATTGAGGCCTCTATGTAGCTGGAGAATAGTTTAGCTATTGTGTAGCTTGTTAGCACAACAGCATCCACACCTCCACGGCTTAGCACCATTCTAACTCTCTCGGCATTCTCGTGAACCTCCCTGTACCTGTACACCACCACCTCCTCAACACTTATCAATCCATTCATGCTGGTGAGATCCACAGCACTAGATTGAGCTTTTAGGTAGACTGCACACTTGAATCCCCTATCCACTACGTATTTGAAGAGCTCTCTTGTGTAGGGTGCTGGAGATACTATCTGTGGTTTAACACCGGCGAACCTCACAATACTCCTGTATGTGTGCTCTCCAATAACAGCCACAGTACTCCTCCTCAGCACATCACTAACCCTATCCATGATTCCAAGCCTAGCTGCATCCCTAGCAACAATCTCAATTGTTCGTGGACTAACCACTACTGCTAGAGAGCACCTCTCTAGAGCTTCAACAACTCTTCTAGAGCAGCCCTCTATAGGCTCCAACTCTATAAGTGGAATCCACAGAATTTCAGCTACATCCTCAAGCTCATGCTTAACCCTTTCATCTGGGGAGAATAGAGCAGCTCTACAAACTACTCCATGCAGATACCTCCACCCAGGCCAGCAGTTCTACCAACTATGATTACAGCTGGATTCTGTATAGCTCCGGTGGAGGCGAGTTCAATCAATTCAGCTAGAGTTCCTCTAAAGATTTTCTGCTCTGGTAGTGTTGCACTAACCACTACAACACCATGGGCATCACCACCCAGAGTGTCTGCAAGCTCCTTCAGAACTTCACGAGCTCTTCTTGCACCCATGAGAACAACCACAACATCTACAGCTTGAGCTACTCTACTGAGATCCACCTGTCTAGACTTCTTTGCAGGATCCTCTGAGGCTGTCACAACAGCAAAGCTTGATGAGTGCCCCCTCATGGTTAGTGGTGTGCATGATGTGGCTGCAGCAGCTAGAAAGCTTGAGACTCCCGGCACAATCTCACACGGAATTCCATGCTGTGATACATACATACACTCCTCAGCCCCACGGCCAAAGACCATGGGATCCCCATTCTTCAGTCTAACCACAGTCATACCCTTTCCAGCAAGCTCTACAAGCATTCTATTAATCTCATTCTGCCTGTGCTCCTCACCAGGACTCTTCCCCACATAGATCTTCAGTGCATCTCCTCTAGCATACTCTAGAAGCTGCTGGGATACAAGCCTGTCGTAGAGTACTGCATCCGCCTGCTGAAGTATCTTTAGAGCTTTTAGGGTTATGAGCTCTGGATCCCCAGGACCAGCACCAACAATATAGACTCTCCCCCTCATGGGGGTCAACCAGCTATACTTCTAACCAGTCTAGCCATCTCTAAACCCATCTCCTCAGGACTACAGCCCATACAGCTACGCCTAATCCACACACCCTTCTCACCAGTAAATATGTTTGCTATAGCAGTAGCAGCTCCATCCTCACGATACTGGCATACAAATCCCACTGGCACTCTACACCCTGCTCCTACCTCCCTCAGAAAAGTCCTTTCACAGATCATCATCCTCCATGATAGTGGGTCTGAGGAATTCTGTAGTCTTCTAGTGATCCAGTGATTGCGTAGAGCTGTAACTGCTATTATCCCCTGACCTGGGGCTGGAGTGAATGGTATTAGTGGTAGTCTGTAGTACTCTATACTAACTCCAAGCCTCTTAACACCACACTCTGCAACTATGATGGCATCCACCTCACCCCTTAAAAGCTTTGCAATCCTCGTATCCACATTCCCCCTCAAAGGCTTTACAACAACATCATCTCTTACTGAGAGTATCTGCATCCTTCTTCTGAGACTTGATGTGCCTATTACACACCCACTAGCTAGATTCTCTAGAGGTGTAGCTCTACCATCTCTGTGGATGAGAATATCGTGTGGATCTTCACGTGGTGGTACAAAGACTATCTCTATATCTTGGGGAAGCCTGGTTGGTAGATCCTTTAAACTGTGAACAGCTATATCTGCTCTCCCATCCAGTAGAGCTCTATCCACCTCCCTCTCAAATGCTCCCACAACACCTATTTCACTAATAGGCTTATCATCAATCTCATCCCCAGTGGTTCTCACAATAATCTTCTCAAAAACTACACCTGGTAGTGCTCTGGATATGTACTTCAATGCTATCTCTGTCTGCACTAAGCTTAATCTACTTCCTCGAGTAGCAACTCTAACTATACTCAACTCCAACCCCTAATACGCCTAAACACATCGTGAATAGCCTCAGTAGTCCTCTCTACAACCTCTCTCGTATGGGCATAGCTTGTGAATATAGCTTCAAACTGGCTTGGTGTTACAAATACCCCCCTCCTCCTCAGCTCCACATGCATCTCCTCATACAGTCTAGTGTTGCTCATTCTAGCTACAGCCACACTATCCACCGGTCTATCAATAAAGAATACCTGGAGCATACTCTCAACCCTATTTATCTGGACACCCCCTCTAGAGGCCTCTAGAAATGCTTTAGACACCTCCTCAGCAGCTCTTCTACACACAGTGTAGACAGGTTCACTCTCCAGAACCTCAATTGTTGCAAGGCCTGCAGCCATTGATAGGGGGTGGGCATTAAATGTACCAGCATTGAATACTCTACCAGAGGGTGAGATGTTTATACCAATATCCCTTCTAGCTACAACAGCTCCTATTGGAAGTCCACCACCTATAATCTTCCCAAGAACAACCACATCTGCAGAAACACCATAGAGCTGCTGTGCTCCTCCTAAACCCAGTCTAAATCCTGTGATAGTCTCATCAAATACTAGGAGTGCTCCATACCTACTACACAGCTCTCTAACAGTTTTAAGAAACTCCATCTTAGCTGGTATAACACCAAAATTCCCTATCACAGGCTCTAGAATAACTGCAGCAATCTCACTCCCCATCTCCCTGAACAGCTTCTCCACCACATCTGTATTGTTGTACTCTGCTATGAGAACTGTTTTGATAACCTCCTCCGGTATACCCTCACTATAGGGTACACCATAGTGTTGCGCTGCACTTCCCGCTGAGATGAGGACATAGTCGTGAGCTCCGTGGTAGCAGCCATCAAATTTAACTATGCACCTCCTCTTTGTATAGCCTCTAGCCAGTCTCACTGCAAGATGTGTTGCTTCTGTACCACTGTTAACAAATCTCACCAGGCCGTTTGGCATTACATGGCCTAGTATCTTTCTAGCTAGCCTCACCTCCACCTCTGTGGGTGCTGCATAGAGCCAGCCCCTCTCCAGTTGATTCTCTATAGCTTTTCTAATGTGTGGGTGTCTGTGACCGAGTATTAGAGGGCCGTAGCCAAGGACGTAGTCTATAAGCACCTCTCCATCCACAGTGTGTATGTATGGCCCCTCACTCCTCTCCACAACAAATGGATATGGCTTTACAGCAGCTCTTACAGGACTATTTACGCAGCCTGGGAATACCTCACAAGCCTCTCTATATATCTCTAAGCTTCTAGACACAAGCAATCACCTGGTTGAGGCTGCTTCAAGTGCATGGTAGGTGATAATCATATCAGCTCCAGCTCTAAATATTGATGTTAGAATCTCTAGTACAGCACTCCTTCTATCTATGTAGCCTGCTCTAGAGAGTAGCTCTACAGCCATATACTCACCACTAACATTATACACTGCTAGTGGTGTGTATGGTAGTGCCTCCTTCACCATCCTCACTATATCTAGGTATGCTAGTGCTGGCTTCACCATAACTATATCTGCACCCTCCTCAACATCCATTAAGACCTCCTTTAAAGCCTCTGCAGCATTTCTTGGATCCATTTGATACGATCTTCTATCCCCAAATCTGGGGGCGGAGTCCATAGCTGCTCTAAAGGGTCCGTAGAAGCTGCTTGCAAATTTTGCTGAGTAGCTCATAATACCAACATCTGTGAATCCCTGATTATCTAGTGCTTCTCTTATTGCTCTAACCTGGCCATCCATCATACCGGATGGTGCTACAAAATCTGCACCTGCCTCTGCATGGCTTACAGCTATAGCTCTGTACACCTCAAGTGTTGAGTCGTTGTCTACAGTAGCTCTACCACCTTCATACCTAACAAGCCCACAGTGCCCATGGTCTGTGTAGCTGCATATGCATAGGTCTGTGAATACTGTGGGTTCAAAACCTAGTTCTCTTCTAATGTGCTTTACAGCTCTCTGAACAACACCGTTACTGCTGTAGGCTGAGCTTGCTCTGCTATCCTTGTGGAGTGGTGTGCCAAAGAGTAGAAAGCCTCCTATCCTCAGCTCTAGAGCTTTCTGTATAAACTCAACAAGCTCTCTGGATTGAGGGGGGTAGTAGTAGTGGTTTGGTATAGACTCTATAGGTGCTGGTTTGGATACTCTATCACTTACAAACACTGGTAGTATGAGTTTTGATGGTGTGAGTAGTGTTTCAGCTACCAAGTCTCTTACTGATTCACGCAATCTCAATCTTCTTGGTCTTGTGTGTGGGAATTTGATTGATGGGTTGGAGTGCAGGTGAATCACCACTCTAGCTGCTGTAGGCCTTTTCAAGATAGCTTAGAATTGCATCCACATATGTGCTGGAGTTCTTGTCGCGAGCTTCTATTCTTGTTAGTGCATCTATTACTGGGATGAGGATTTTGCGGGCATGGTTTCTAAATGCTGCTAGCACTACCTCTCTGCGATCTCCATCTACATTCAATTCTCTTGCAAGCTTTTCAGCAGATGCTTCTGAAATTAGCTCCACACCCCTCATTATGGTGGATATCTGCTCCCTCATCTCACCCTTCTTTAAAGCTGCTAGAAAGGAGTTCAGCTCCTCCTCTATGAATGCTCTAGCCCTCTCTAGATCTATAGAGTTAATCTTCATCTCCTCAGCAAGTCTCTGCACACTGTGGAATGTGTATGCATTCTCCCTCTCCTCAATAACTGGGGGGGTTGATATATCCACAACTGGGGTGCTCCTCCCCAGACTCTCAACAAGAAATCTTATTCTCTCCACAGAGTCTGCACCTCTATTGGGTAGAGCTATGAATACGCCATTGATTAGGTGTAGCCACTTGTAAACATCATCTATCCTTAGTGGTATGCAGAGCTCTCTACATGTAGAGGCTGTGGCAATAGCCCTTTCATAGTCTGTATCAGTAACAATAATGATGCTGGGTCTATAGCTGCTTACAAGGTATCTAATTGCTCTACGTACAGCATGGCCAGATCCTATAAAGAGTACACCCTTATCGTTTAGAGTTTCAAGGGTTTTTGATAGTACTTCTACTGCTATTTGTGGATAGCCTCTAGAGTCTCTACTCAGCCCCATAACCTCTTCCCTCACTCTCCTGCCAATGGATACAGCTCTCTCAAACACCCTCTCCATAATCTGTGATGCGCACTTGATTTCCCTGGATAGTGCTAGTGCTCTCTCCACCTGCTCTAGAATCTCCCACTCACCAATAATCTGGGAGTGCAGTCCTGATGAAACTTCAAAGATGTGCTTAACTGCTTCAGCACCATAGAATCTCTCCACCTTTGGCCATAGAGAACCGTAGAATGCTTTAATGTGATCTTCAGTAGCTTCTGGATTTGGGGAATCCACATAGACCTCAACTCTAAGGCATGTGGCAAGCACAGTGCATGGGGTGCTAGTGCTGCATAGCTGTTTACGTAGCTCTGCTGATTTTAATCGGAGTAGTGCTATGCTATCAATATCTACACTTCTATATGTTAGTGAGTAGCATGTTAATCCCTCTACACCACTGCTGCTGATCATCATGTGTACAACCTAGCCACATATAGTGGTGGTTGGAATATAAGCTTACATTACTGTGTGTGATTTCTGTTTTTGTTGGGTTGGAAAAATTCTTAACTTCTCTACCACTACTCTACCTACGATCGCCATGTCTGTAGCATCTATGTTGTTTCGTGCTGTGCCTTTTGATAGTCATAGAATCCCCTTCTTCTCTTCAAAGATTGTGAAGAGCTTTATCTTTACAGCTTCTGGTGTAGCTCCTTTGAGGAGTGGTTTTAGTGGGGGTGTCTATACTGATGTTTCTCTAACCCCTCTTGTGAGGGGTGGTAGGCCTGTTTACTGTGGTGATTCTGTTTCTGCTGGGGATGATCTGTGGTTCAGAGTGTCTATTGTTTCTAGTGATTCTAGTGGTTTTGACTGGATTCAGAGTGTTGATGAGGTTGTTGAGTTTTCTGGTCACAAGTGGAGGGTGTGGCTTGATAGGGTTGATATTGTTGAGAGGGATGGATTGGCCCTTGATCTGAGTGTTGATAGAGAGCTTATTAAAATCTCATTCATATCCCCAGCACTCATACCCACCAAGTACATGTCCCCCCAATAGACTTCTTCAAGAAGAGGACTGCTAGAGTGAAGAACAACTACATACTCTACCCATCAACAGGCCACATATGTGCAGCACTCATAAAGCTCTGGAACACAGTATTCCCCAGCAATCCAATTAAAGGTGGCTACTCTACAGAATGGACAGAGTACCACATAGGAAGACTCTGTGAAGTAGCTCTAGTAACAGTAGACTTTAGAGCAAAACCAACAACAGTAGTATACGAAAAAAATGAAAAACCCAGAGGATTCACAGGCTGGACAATAATAGACCTAAAACACCTACCACAAAAAATAGTAAAACAACTCACAAAAACACTCACACTAGCACAACTCATAGGCATAGGAAAATCAAGATCAATAGGCTTCGGCTACATAGAAATCAAAAAAATAGAGAAACTCCCAACACCACCTCAAAACCCT
>JANXEL010000029.1 GCA_025058535.1 Ignisphaera sp.
AATAGTATACGGCGCAAAATATCTGAAGGCACATATAAGAATGGGTGATGAACCTCCCAATCTAAATAAAATTAACCCAAGGGCGCTGAGCCTGTCACGCTATGTCCTCCTCCTCTCAATGACGTCCGTAATCTTTACACCCATTGTGTTTACAACAGGTGATGCTGGGCTTCTACCCTCGAATATGGACATCATTATATTCTATGTAATTACACTCCCACTACTACTCTTCATACTACTGACGCTGTACATGGTATTCAAGCAAGGTAGCGTGTAGATTCTATGGACACAGTACCCCTACACCTACTCTCGCTCCTCATCTCCGTGATCTCCATCTACCTTTCCAACGTATATGGTCTTCTAAGCAGCTATATCGAGGAGCGGCTAACAAAATCCATACTAATACCTTCGAAAAGCGAATGCAGTAGCCTGATAAAAACTGTAGTGGGTATAGAGTTTATTATGCTAGCAGTAATAGTGTTTTTAACAACCCATGCCTACCTGGATAGAGACTATACTACGCTAGAGCTATCTGTAAAGCTGCTGAGTGTAGAGCTCTCAATATTATCACTATTCTTATTCATTATCAACAATAGAATTGGTGGTATCATTGTGTGCTGCCTATTACCAATTTTAATACCCACTTACAGCTGTGCAATACATATGGCAAGCTACATACAGCCTCACTCCGCCATTATAGCCATACTCGCATCAGTGCTCCTTCTATGGAAAGCTGTACGAGAAAGCTACCTCCACACCATTGTGCTACCCATGCACGTGAATCTCGACTACCTTCAGAGATACACAGTGCTCTACACATCAGTCACAGTACTCATTATGAGCTTTTCCCAAAACACCAGCGCAATACACTTCTTAATGCCTACAGTACTGACCCTTCCACTATGGATCCTCCTCTCACTATTCTACCATAGCTTGCTGTACATCTTTAGAAATCGTGATAGAGGGTATGGACCAGCATTCCTTTCCCCGGTAATTCCAAATATGCATCGAACTGGGGTGCGTCTAAAAGCAGTATTACGGGTTCGCTTAGAGTGCTTTATTGAGAGGGCGCAGGGATATGATGTGCATCTTAATAAGGGGTGGTCCAGAATCTCAACATTTGCCACATCTATAAAGCTGTATCTCAGTAGAATTATGAGTGAAATCAATAGGGGTGTCAGCATAGATTCACTGCATCTACATGTTGTGCTCTCATCTATAGTCAGAGCAAGTATAGAGATTGAAGAGAAGGTGCTAAGGTTAGTAAGACACAATTTGATACGCTCTCTTCATACTATTCAGAAATCTTTTGAAAAGTCGCTAATCGCTTTCTCCCTCATACTCGGATTAATCCTACTGCTTGCAATAATTGTATACGCATTTATCACAACCATTTAAACTATATACCACCAATTACCAACTAGCTGGTCTACTCACATAACGGATATCCAAGCAAGTAATTAGTTAAGTGGAAAGAACCTGTAGAATGGGAATACCACTTAAATCGATACCGTAAAGTGCCGTGGAATTGGGAACACTACCATCGTTCTTCAGGTAGACCTGTGCATAGCAAGCATACCACAAAATGTTGAAGTGCGCTCTGTAGATGGTTTAGAGACATTTTCAACAGAGAGAAATAGATCTCCTATACTCTACATTTCAAGGAACTGCCAGCGGAGAAATGTATGATGCTGAGTGTATGGATTTGTAGATCTGCCTCAGGCTGTGAAATTGTGGTGGATTTCAATGTAGGCGAGAGTGTGGAGTTGTATCTGGGATAATAGGTATGCAGTTAATGTGCTCAGCTATGACGCTCTAGCATCTCATTTTCAGTTGCCTCTAGCTCATGGGTAAACTGGTTTTAAGTAATCCAGTTAAGAATGAATTGAGTGTAATTGGGACTGAGGCTTTTCATTAAGGAATGACGCGTTTCAATTCCATCAATATATGATTGACTGCCATAGAGTTTGGGCACTCTTTCTGTACAGAGCTATGGAAGCTCTCTCCACTGAACCAATAATTAAAATAACGAGTCCTGGATATTAGAAAATTACAGGGCTATCCCCTGGGGTGCAAGGGTTGTGATCAGAGCCATCCATGCTGCATCACTAATCTATAGAGGAATTTTTAATAGAGATGGTGAAGCTTTATGCATAGTTGTGCTCAATTAAGGTAATGAAGGTTCTCTGATCTCTATATTATCAATACAGCTTTTAAGCTCCTTGGTCTTCGAGACGAAAGACATCTCTGTAAAGAGATCCAGCAGTATTAAAGAGCTATTCGGTTTAATTTACATTCAATCAGAGAGTAGTTTTATTGAAAGTCCACAACTCTTCACTGTGCTGTAGATTACAGAAGCAGCATCAATGATGTCCACAGCGCTGCTACCCTCTACAACTATAGCAACGGTAAGCGGCTGTGCTACACTATAGAGCTGAACATCCTGGGCGAGCCTAGTTGAGTGTGGTGTGACTTTTATAACTGTGTTATTTCTGTTGCTGCAAATAAACATTGTTTGTGATCCTATGCATGTGCCTCTCAGAGTTAGCGCATTATACAGTCTCGATAGACACTCCAGCTCCTCTGAAAATCCGCGGAGCACTACCTCATATACAGCTCTAAACATTTTGATCACAGAAACGATTTGTAGTGGGAAAACGGTTATAATCTTATCCTGCTGCAGATACCCTTAGGTGGGATCTTGGATATAAAGGAGTTTAGCAGTAGTATTACAGAGATGGTCTCGAAAGCTATGCAGAGTGTCGTAACAATATCGACTGTGAGAATAGCTATGGATGAATTCTTCGGTTTAGCCCCGGTTAGAGGGGTGGGCTCTGGCTTTATAATACACAGTAGAGGATATATAGTGACCAATAACCACGTTGTGCAAGGTTCCTCGACAGTGTACGTAATTCTGCCAACTGGAGAGACTGTAGAAGCCGAAGTTATTGCTACAGACCCATATAGAGATCTAGCTCTAGTGAGAATTGATACAGCTAATCTAAAGCCTATTGCAATAGGTGATTCTGATAAGATTAGAGTTGGTGAAGTAGTTTTTGCAATAGGCTCGCCCCTGGGACTACCCGGAGCCACCGTGACGATGGGTGTCATAAGTGCTGTTGGAAGAACAATAAGTGGTGAAAACATAATTCTAGAGGATCTCATTCAGACAGATGCTGCCATAAATCCAGGAAACAGTGGCGGCCCTCTAGTAAACGTTAGTGGTGAGGCCATCGGTGTAACAACTGCAATAATACCGTACGCACAGGGCATAGGCTTCGCAATTCCTATAAATACTGTCAAGAGATTCCTAGAAATGATATCAAGGTATGGCCGCCCGATAATAGCTTGGATAGGTGTGTACGTGGCACCTATAAGCCAAGAGCAGGCAAGGATGTTTAGACTCCCTATTTCAAAGGGCCTTGCAGTTGTAGGTGTTGTGAGGGATAGCCCTGCCCACGAGGCCGGTATATCTAGAGGGGATGTGATAGTTAAGGCGAACGGTAAGGAGATCTCTTCCCCAAGAGAGCTGAGGATGGCTGTAGAGGAATCTATAGAGAAAGGATATGTAGAGCTTGAAATTATCAGAGGCAGCAGAAGATACAGTATTGAGGTTCCTCTAGCAGTACAGTCAGTATCGTAGAGCAGCATAGCTATGCGATTTACAATCATCAACCAGTTATTTTTATAAATCTCTATACCTCCTGCTGATTCACAAGCTCGTTGCCTATTTCTAGAAAAATACAAAATACCTGATTAGCTACACTGATACATGTGGTTGACAGCCTTGCACAGCATCTATATAGCTGGTAGGGTAAATATTGATACAATTGTCGAGCTGGATGGTGTTCTGCTAAGAGGTAGAAAACATGGTGGTAGACTCTTCTCTAGAGCCATTGGCGGCACGGGAGCAAATGTGGCTATAGCTATGGCTAGATTCAATAGAGGATTCAAGCTAAAGCTTATAGCGAGTATAGGTACTGACTATGCTGATTACATAGTTGCTGCATTGGCTTCCGAGGGTATAGATGTCTCTGGAATTTCCCTCTACAGCGAACCAAGTGGTGAGGCCTACATATTTATTGACAAGGATTGTGAAGCAACTATAGTAACGATACCTAACGTAAATGTGCGCCCCCCAGACCCAGGTAGGTATATGGTGGTGGACAGTGTAGACGCTGTGGTGCTTGGTAACACGGTTAGGGAGACCGCTCTAAATCTAATAGGTGTAGCTAGAGGAAGGAACGCAGCTATCTTTCTAGACCCCGGAATGAGCTGGTTCAATGTGGACGATCTCAATAGTCTAGGAGAAGAGTGCTTTATCATCCCAAATAGATACGAATTCAAAGAGCTTTTTGGAATTGATGTAGATAGGTATCTGCAGAACCCTGACATTCTAAACACAAAATGCACTATTATTATAAAGCTTGGTTCAGATGGTGCTGCAGCGATAGATCGGAAGGCCGGAACTATAGTGAGAGCCTCACCTCTGAAGTTAGAGGGGCTTGGAATTAGCCCGAGAACAACAGCAGGTTGTGGCGATGTCTTTACTGGAATCTTTGCAGCTAGGTATCTGGAGAATAGAAGCTTGCTGGATGCACTTCTATACGCATCTGTAGCAGCAGGCTTGAAAAGATCTAGGGTAGTTTCGAGTGATGCTCCCACGAGAAGTGAGATAGAGAGAGCCGTGGAGCTCGCGGAGAGAAGGAACCTGATAAGCATTACAGTTCGAGAGTTCTAGCTGCACACCTTGCACACATACGCTGGCTCTGAAATTTCCGAGATTATCACTACGTATCTACCGCTCAACAAAATGGTCAGAGCTATTGATGGTTGTGCCCTCTCGATTCCTGGTTCCCATCCTCCCTCCACCTCCCTAGTATAAATCCTGGCGTGAGCCACATCCTTGTGAGCACTGACGTGCTCAGTTTCCCTTCTTAGTGCTTGTACAAACACTTCGTAGAATTCCCCAGCGTCTTCTGGTGATGACCATGATGTGTTCCAGCACACTACCCACCTCAGATATCCTGTGTCTAAGCCTCTGTACAACTCTATTCTATCTCCATTCCAACCGTCGGCAGCCCTCGTAGCGCTATCCAGCCCTACCCTCTGAGCAAGCACGAGAAGAATATAGTACTCACCAAGGGTATCGATGTACAGGGGATCTCCATACTGGCAAAAGTCGCGTGAAATAAGAACGTCCTCCGGAACGTAGCTTGCATTAAAAAGGTACGCTATGTACCTCTCTGGCTTCATAACCATAGATGTTGAGATTGGGGGCTTTGAATAGGCACGGTTAACAAGCTCCCATCCTCCATATGTGTACAGCCTCCTTACAAAGTTCTCCCCGTATATGTATGGAAATAGGAGTAGGGATATGTATGGATTGCTCAGATCCATACTCACTGTAGGGGATGGTCTGCATAGACCTGTATCTATGCAGTAGAGGTGCTGTGCCCACCCAGCATCTCCCTCTATAAGTGCTGAAGCCGCCATCATGCTGTCAGCACTGCTTCTCCCTATCTCCATCCTAAAATGGAGGTGCTGAAGTATGTGGGTGAGTTCGTGAACCAGAACATTCCTGGCTCCTCCATCCTGAAGGTTAAAATAATCCGTATTTATGTATAGCGTTGTGCCTGCGGTGGCTGCTAGAAACATTGCGACCCACCCTCTCTGACCTGCAACTAAGCTGAAATTATATGGAACGAGAAGTGTTGCCTTATACATTTTCTCTTTATAGATTGTATCCTCGGGAACTCCATCGTATTTGGGAGCCCACGTTTCTATAGCCCACGTTGTGTTTATTAGCACTACATCTATCTCCCTGGTGAAATTGAGGTGCCTAATTCTAGAGAGGTCTCTTTTAACTTCCTCTACAAGTTGAAATACACTTCGGGTGTACTCATTATAGTAATCGTCAGCTGTAGCGGTGTTGCCTACAACAGCTCTCTCCAGCTCAAGTCTGTAGAGGTGAAGGTTATAGGAGATGGCTAGCGATCCTACAATTATGAATACAAATATGATTTCGAGCAAAATAAAGTCCCTACTGTATGCCATGCTAAACCACCTGCGCTTCTAGAAATGTTTTTAGTTAAGCATCTAAAATACTTAAAGCACTCCTGAGATCAATTGCGTACTACATTTAATGTCTGCACATCTATGCAGAGGAGTGGTAAGTGGTCCAACCACCTGCAGAGGCTATCCTCATCTATACTACTTATATCTCCAATAATACCTCTAGTGGATGTGCAAAGGTGCTGTGCATTGAATATCGATAGAGTTTCGAGCATTATTGCAAACGTTCTATACGCTGTTGATAGGATGAAGATGCCTGTAAGCAAGGCTTTTGTGTATGTATGTAACAGGTTTGGCTGTGGTGCCGCTGGAGTTGGTAGGGAGGAGTTGTTCAAGCTCTCTCGTGACTTTATCTCTAGCTACTATAGGATTAGATACATCATTGAGAGTGTTGGAGGAGGTCATAATCCCAGCTACAGAATGATGGCTAAAGTTTACCTCTATCTCATGTTTAGAGAGGAGGGTGGCATCATTCCCAGCAGGCTTAGAAAGAGCGTCCAGAGAGGCCTTCCAAATATAGATAGCATTGAAGTGATTCCGGCATGGGCAAGGCTCTCATATCCAAGATGGCTGTATGAGAGGCTTCTAGACGTTCTGCCTAGCAGTGATGTTGAGGAACTTCTAGAAGCCATGAACAAGGAAAACGTATGGATTAGAGTTAATACGCTTAAAATTGATGTGGACAGAGCCCTTCGCAATCTTGAGATGGAGGGAGTGGTGCTCGAACGTGATAGAGATATACCGTTTCTAGCGAGGGTCATTAAAAGTGGGAAGCCTATAAGAGATATAGAGCTCTTTAAAAATGGATCCATAATTGTACAGGATAGAGCGAGCGTATTAACAGTGTTGGCAGCGAGGCCTGAGAGGAACATGATTGTATACGATTTTGCTGCTGCTCCAGGTGTAAAGGCATCTCTCATAATGCAGCTTACGGAGAACAGTGCAAGAATTGTGGCAATGGATCTTTCCATCAGGAGATTGAATTCGATGAAGCTTCTCCTTAAACACTATGGTGTAGATGTATCGAAGATTGATCTGATTCACACAGATAGTAAAAGGATTGTATTTGGAGAGAAGGCTGATTTGGCACTTGTAGATGCTGCATGCAGTAACAGCGGAGCCGTATCTAAAGATCCAAGTGTAAAGATACTGCTTAGAGATCAATCGCTACCGATTAAAATGAAGAGCACGCAGATCGACATGCTCTTAAATGCACTCAGGCACAGTTATACCACCATATACTCAGTCTGCTCAATCCTGCCTGAGGAAGGTGAGGAGGTGGTCGATAGAGTGAGTAAAAATGCTTCTAGCCATAAACTGGTGGATACGGGGCTGAAGATTTCCAGAGGCTATAGAAAATATGATGTGTGGAATGTTGTGAGTAGAACCTTTCCCCATATTGATAAGTGTGAAGGTTTCTTTATAGCTAGATTCGAGTATTGATTACACCGTATTCCATTTCTCTATGGAGTGGAGACTTCCATCTATATTTATATAGATCTTATATATGCGAAACACTTATACCTCTCCTTAAGGTATATATGGAAGTGGGCGGGATTACGCTTCAAAAAATAAATAGGGGTTCTCTATTCAACAGAAGGATAGTTATAACCAGACGGGAAGATGCAACTAGAGTAAAGATGCTAGAGTATGTAGATGAACTAAGAATGCATGGGATAGAAATCGTGCTCAACCGAGACGGCTCTGTACACGTTTCTGGATTTGGATACGGTTTCGCTAGCCCTATAAATATGTTTCAGAGTAGTGGCTCGTGGCACTGGGGATCATTCATCTTAAATGATGAGGACATCAACATTGGTAGGGATGCTGACTGTAGTGATATAGCCTACCTGATATGGAATGTTACATATAGTCTTAGGGAACCTATTATTAGTGAGTTTATTAAAGAATTTGTCAAGGGTTATTCTATGCATGGAAAAAAGATCTGTGCGGAGATATACTTTGAATAAGAGTAGATATGATGTGCCTATCTAACCAAATCTAGCTACCTCCTTTAGATTGTTTGGCCACGGTGCAAGTGTATACTTCTTCAACCACTCAGTATCTATTTCACAGCTTTTTAATAGCTCAACAACCCTCTCCACAAACCCCTCATCTATCCTTCCAGCAGCTGCAGCTGGACACTCGAGATCTAAATACACAACCTTTTCACCCGTATTAAAATCATAGTAGAGTACTATAGGCCACAGCATACAGTCAAATGATCTAGATGGATATATGCTGCACCTGCCAGTGCTGTCTAGATATGGGCACGGCTTTCCATCCCTTGCGCCAATGGCCTTTACATTACCAACAGGGGTGCTCACTGTAAAGGCTGTCTCCCTAAATCTCTCTTCCTCCTCTGGCAGCAACACTGCATAAAACCTTTTACAGCAGTTGACATTGCACCCCCTGCATATCTCACCAAAATCTACAAAAGATAAGGCTCTACTCAATCCGCCATCCATTGAAACACATAACACCTTACATCTTTAATTTCATCAACGTAGGGATTTTAAGAGTTTGTTCTATAACCACATGTTACAGGAAGATGTGGTAGATACGAAGGTCTTGTAGATGTGATTTAAATTACACACCTAACTCTAGCACAGCATGGCACAACTGTTTCTTGCCTTTACACCATTCAGCGATACTCTTTTTGCGATTTGCATGCAAGAGTTTCTTTCTCTCCACCTTTGTGGAGAACAGGATGTGTGTTCAGCAATACATACTGCATTGCCTCATCTAATCATCTTAGCTTTCGAAATTGTGTTTAGAGTTAGAGATGGAGAGGCTGCATGTGTTCTATTAAAGAATTGAACAACTGCTTGATGAGGGATAGAGAATTCATTGGAGTAGTTGAGTGGAGGCTATTCCAAGAGGTAACAATGTGCATGAAGCTTCTGTGGGTTAGAGCTCTGCTACTATGCAGCTCAATTTGCTATTGGAAGGATTTTAAAACTGTAGAGCAAGCACCTCTCCCAGTAGCGGTAGACAGGTTCTATAGATTTAGATCAAGAGAATGTTGAGGGGCTACTACCGTATGGTATAGCCGCCTTGCACACGATGTCCTACCAAACTGAGGATGGTAATTGTATGGAGCACTTAGAGTGAAGATTGCTACCTACCCTGGGAATACTGAGAAAACTGTGAAGCAATTTTAGTTGAGACGATCTTGAGCTGTGGCAGATACGAAGTGGCTATTGAACATGCTGAGGACTGCATTTACACCACACTGACCTTTAGTTGAATTTGAGAATTTCAGAACTAGTGCAGCTATCAACTCAGACAAAAATATTAAAACCAGAAGCCTCATACTTATGGCTGAGAGCAAGTGAAGCTATCTGCTATAATCTTAATCACTTCACTGTCTCGTCTCTTCTTAATAAGTTCCAGAAGCTGCTCTTCCAACAATACGTTGTTAACCTCAAGAGATATGGGTCTTAGAAAGAGCCGTGATATAGCAAAGTCTACTGTGAATGAATCCCCGTAGTGCTGTGTAAGAATATCGTAAACACTGCTTGGAGAGTTGAAGAAGAGATCGAGTACATCTTTGCCATAGATTCTCATAGAATATATGTTGAGAAGCTCGAGATAACCAGGTACCACAGCCCTGATGTACCTCCTTATACGCTGCTTCAACTCATCTAAAGCAGCTGGAGGTATGTTTGCCATTGCAACCCACTCTGTGCTTGTTTCATTCTCTTTGGTAATTGGTTAAAAACTTTGTGATCATGGACTGTGAAGCTGGTAAGTTTTAAGTAGATTCTCAAACCCTTTCACTACATTAATGCATTCTTCTATACATTTATCCACCTCTTCATGTCTTACTATAACAGGCTCCCTTCCTAGCCTCCATACATATATATCCCTCTTAATGGTTCCTCCATCCCTATAGGGCAGACTCCTCACAATACTATCTGCCAGTGCAAGAGACATATAATCAGGCTTACCATGGCGTGAACCGGACCTCACTGTAAGTACACCCATCTTCTTTAGATAGAGCAGCTGGTTTCTAAGCAAATTAAAGTACTTTCTATCTACATAGCCAATAACGTCGACATCGAGAAACAAAGCTAAGTCCGGCTTAAATTTTTCTATCTCTAGAAGCTCTCTATAGTACAGCTCTTCAACACTGTATGCAGATGGATTTAGTCCCACGATTCTCATCATCCCCGCTTCTTCAGCGGTATTCAAAGCTCTTTCTACATCAATATTGAGGCCGTGTGCGGCTAGAAAGCGTTGTAATACTCCGGCTAGCTGCATAGGCGATACTCTGTAGCTAAACACTATAGTCCTGGCGGTATTTACCGCAATTAGGGCTACTGAGTATATAGATGTCCTTAAAGGCCTTGTATACGATGGGTACTCTACATACACTATTTCACCTCCGTAGTAATCTCCCATAGCGTTCTGAAGTGCTTGGCAGGGCTGTTTAAACTTTTTATCCCACTTTACATCTGGCACCTCTTCTAATCTCACAGGCACGTATATCCTTATACCACTACCCTCTGCTATACTGAACGGTAGTCTAGCTATTGTTACCGGAGAGCCCCTTGCCTTCCTAATCTCTAGTTCCCTGATGAGAAGATTGCCATGGATTCTGTGCCTAAGTATGAGCACCGCATCAGCAACGAATTCAATGTCTCCTAATTCAATTCTTTTCATAGAAAACTGTGTCTCAGCAACCAGCACAACAATACCATTCACCTGAGTTGGAAGTTCATAGAAGTAGTTCTGGAGTATTGATCTAGCCTTAATGCTACTCTCCACAGCTCTTAAGAGGGGTGTTACAGAGTCCACGACTATTATCAGCGGTTTAAAATCATATACCGCTCTATTGATTGCATCTATAATCTCTACCACCATATCCTCACTACTGATTAGCGGAATCTTTAGGAATTTAAATCTGCCTAGAGACTCTAGATGCTCCAAATTCATTCCAAAGTTCCTAGCTACTCTGTACAGCTTCTCTCTACCTTCTTGAAAAGATATGTAGAGACACCTATTGTTGTTCAACGCATTGTGGTGACATAGTGAGGTAGCTAGAGTTGTCTTACCCGATCCTGGATGGCCAGCAATAACAAGTAGTGTATTTGGAGCCATCATACCTGGCAGTAATTTGTCAAGCGACTCTATACCTGTTGATATCACTCGAACCACCTATATCTAATGCTGTAAAATGATTTGCACAGCTGTATATAAATTTTAAAGCAATATCAGGATTCCTACCTGCAGTACGTAATATCCCTAGACACCTTTTCAACTTTCTCAATCTTATCCACCCTACTACTCCTGTCATAATCAGCTCTTGCAGCGTATCTCACTACCGATATCTCTGCACCCTTATCAATTGATACCTCCTCTGCCTCAACGTTCTTCACCTCAACGTCTCTTCCTATGAATGCCCTCTTAGCATATATAGATTGAACCTCAGCATCTCTATCAACTGTCACCTCACATGCGACTATAGAACCTTGAATCTTAGAGCCTCTACCTATGTGAATTTTTGCACCCTGAATTTCTCTAACATCTATGCTACCCTTTAAAAGGGCCTCATCAACAAGGATCCTCTCTGCCTTGACTCTACCAGATATTGTTGCCTTCTTAGCCCTTATACTCCTTGCGACCTTTACGGTTCCTGATGAGGAGAATTCGTCCACTAAAATATCGCCCGAAACTCTAAGAACACCTGAAACGTCTATAGACCTTGCAATAATGTTGCCATCTATATTTGCAGCACCTGATGCATCCATCTCTTCACCCTCAACGGACCCATCTACGCTAAAATAGCCAGAAACTCTTATAACTCTAAACTTCAGTGGACCCTTAAGCCTGATACTACCACCTACGTGTAGCTCCTCAATAGTCATCTTCTACACCACACTACAGCTATAGCCACTGGTATTACTGCTAGATATATTAGTGGTGATGAAACCTATTGGAAGCTGAGGGGGTGTTGAAACAGTAGATCGTTGGTACTGAGGTTGCCTTAGCTAATCAACTATCTCCCGGCTTCAATGAGCGGGCTTTTGGATGTGGCTGAACTTTTAAGAGGTAATTCGAGAAACTTAGCATCAAGCTTACCGTTGATACACTTAACTATTCCTACAGCGGGTTTTACTGGCGCATACGCCCTAT
Source organism: Ignisphaera sp. (assembly GCA_025058535.1). Lineage (GTDB taxonomy): Archaea > Thermoproteota > Thermoprotei_A > Sulfolobales > Ignisphaeraceae > Ignisphaera. The sequence continues at coordinate 12,217 of JANXEL010000029.1, forward strand.
CATCCCATGAACCCGTGTTAATCACTCTAAGAGTGTGGTCAATAAATGGAATGTGGCTATGCCCTAGAATGATCCATGCAGCTTTCTCAGCACGCAACATCCTTCTTATAAGTAAAGATGTTAGAGATTTTCTGAATAGTGATATACCCAATCTATCGAGAAGATGCGCAACTACACCATCCCTCGATACGTACTCCCCGTGTGTAGCAAGTATATAGCTGCTGCAGCCATCAATTAGAATTCTTGCCACACCTGACACCACGTGTATGCTGATGCTATTGATGGTTAGATGCAGAGGTTTTTCGAAGCTGCTATCTATATCGTGGCTGGCTGTTGATGCTATGTATATAATCCTGCCCCTCTCTAGACCTAGCGCCTCTATGGCACTCTTCAAACCATTCACGATATCACTGGGCGGTATCCTCCTGTCGAGGAGGTCACCTGCGACAGTGATAGTTGTTAACCCCCACCTCTTTATGAGCCTTCCAAGCACCATATAGTAGGATTTCCTAGAACCTATATGAACATCTGATACTACTACAACCGGTCCCGAGAGAACTACATTAGCACACCTAATTCTAGGTGGTCTCAGCATTGATGGAAAGTTGTAGAGCAGCGCAGCAGCTACAGCTACCACAATTGGTGCAGCTATGTATAGTATCAATGCTGTACCTGGGGTTTCACTGACAATCATTCTAGCTGTAACACCCAATCAGTTTTATGGCTGTAAGATGCTACCGTACGGAAGCTTTATTACTTTATTACCTTTTCTTCTATCACAGTGGTGGATGTGCAGCATGCTTGCGAGAGAGTTTAGAGAGGGTATCAGGCGTAGGATATGGAGTTTAATGGAGTCAGAGAATATAGCTCTATTTCCGAGACCCGTTTATGGAAGGATTCCGAACTTCGTTGGTGCTGAAGAGGCGACCTACAAATTTGTTCATGGTGAGTTATTTAAAAAGGCTAGGGTTGTAAAGGTTAACCCAGATGCTCCGCAGAGAGCCGTGAGGGAAGCTGTTTTAAGAGCTGGCAAAGTCCTCATTATGCCAACTCCTAGAATCAGCAAGGGATTTCTCATTCTAGACCCAAGGAAGATACCAGGGTACCTGCATAGAGAGGCTTCAACAATTGCAGGTGCGCTTAGATACGGAACCCTGATAGATCCAGATGACATACTTGAGATAGACATTATTGTCGCTGGCTCTGTTGCTGTGAGCATCTATGGCGAGAGGCTCGGTAAGGGTGAGGGGTACTCCGAACTTGAGTATGCTATTTTGAGTGAATACGGAAAGGTATCAGAGGAAACACCAATTGTTACAACGGTCCACGATGTACAGGTCCTTGATCTCCACATACCCTTAGAACCGTGGGATATCACTGTAGACTACATACACACACCATCGAAATCGATCAAATGTATAGGTCGCAGGCAGAGACCTAGTGGAATCCTATGGCACTATCTAGAAAGAGAAAAGATAGAGTCCATACCACTGCTCAAAAAATTATGGACCACGAGATACAGTGATCATCTCTAGAGGGTAGCTGGAATGCCGCATTCAAAGACACTCTGTATAAGCGAATACTTTTAGTAGAGCTTAGATTTAGATTAGAGCTGAGTACTCGCAGTGCAGTAGATGGATGAAGACTACCCCTGGAGCTGAGGATATGATGAAAAGGCATTTGTCGGATACCAGGATTTCGTACACCTACAATCAACCTTAATTTACACAATTTTACTGTGTGAGCCCCGTGTAGCAGCAGTTGTAGACTGGTGTGATAAGAATGAAAGGTTTTCATCTTTTTGGTTTTCCGGCCATTATAATGACTAGCGCAATGACTGTGGCTATCGTCGAGAATACTGATGAGAGAAGTACGGTGTTCGTAAATGTTCCCGTAAGATCTCTTGCCAAGCCACCCACTACTGGACCTAGAATTGAAGATATCATTACCGTAGATGTCTGCAGCCCTAGTAACCGTCCTAGGTTTTCCTGCCCAAACAGTGTGGGTATTAGCACCATATGTATGACTGGTTCTCCCCCAAATATCAGGAACCTTAACCAGAGTGCTACAATTACAGCTTCCAATCTAAATCCGGATAGCACTACTATTAGAAATGTTGCTACTGCCTGCGATGCATATAGGAGTGGAAATGATTTTAAAACCCCTATGCGCCTCGAGATAAATCCCCATGCAAATGCTCCTACACTCTGTAGGACCCCTGAAATACTCATAACTAGGGGTACATATTGCTGTAGAGCTCTCCCAGTATCTATGCCAAAGTAACCACAGAATTCTGTGACTATTGGGGCTATAAACTGTAAGAGCATTGTAGACGATGTGGCAATAAAGAATATGGGGGCCAGCATTAATATGAATAATTTAGGAACTGCCTCGCTAGCCTGTATTTCCTGCTGCGGTCTACGTACGGTTTTAAAGGTACTATAGACTCTGGCGCAGATGAGCATCACGACCATAGTCACAATGGATAGCACTAAAATTATCGCAAATATGTCTGTGAGAAAAGCCATTTTTGATATTATTGGCGACCAAAATGTTAGAGCAAGATAGTTACTGGTCTGAACTATAGCTAGAGCTATATCAGGTCTTGTGGAGAATATCCTTATAATGGTTGGGTTGATGCTCACCATAAGCGCAGGGAAGCCTACTCCTGAGACTACCCCACTCATATACCATAACCACATCGATACACTCCACTGATGGTACTTCATAAACCAGACTAGGAGAGCCGATACCAGTTGGGCAAGAGCCCCGATGTACAGTGGTGCTGTGGAGCCCCTTCTATCGTATACTACTCCTAGAAATGATGATGAAAACACTGCTACAGCACTCGATATAGTAACTGAAAATGCTATAGGTGTAATATCACTGATCCCGTAATAGTTCATGAGATATGGGTAAAATATTGAGAGGTTCATTCTCCAACCAGATAGTAGGACTGTAACCACTCCAATCAATACGTAGATGTATGTTGCTCTATTCATTAGACTGGACCACCGTGATAACTTCAGTGCTCGTAATTGGCTAGTCAAGGCTTGATAATAAAAATATTGCGCTTGATAATAAAAATATTGCGACTATAGACGTATAGATAGTTGAGTATTAGTGTGACGAACAACTACCTACACCCATAGGTACCCTTATAAAAGCTAGTCATGCTGAACAGTTGTTCTGACCTCGATTAATTGAAGGCTGATCCGATATGTAATCCATAAATACGCTACTATTAGATTTAAATTACAGTATAAGCACTGCTTTAGCTAGTCGTCTTAATCTCAAAAAGTCGAGAACTACTACAGCATTTCCAGCTGGTGATACTCAAGCCTAGTGTACAACAGTACTTTAGCTCATGAGATGGAAACGATTCATATCGTAATTAGTTGCAATCATTCAGAAAGTAGTAAAGCTACTGCAATGACTATGGAGATCATTAGATGCAAGAACGAGAAAAACATTTGCATTTTTCATAGCTTACAGTAATACAGTAAGTGGAGAAATATTTCAAGTCTGGTAGACTATCTATGCGGAGGAGGTGTTGCTGGGAAGGCTATTAGCTGTGGTGATGAGAAGATCTTCACTATATATTTAAGAATCTATTTACAGCACCAACACAAAGTGAAAAAGGGAAAGAGGCTAGAGCTTTGAAGAACATTGAGCTGAGTGATAAAGCGAAGGTTGCTGTAAGTGATAGAAGGTGTAGTTTAAAATGATAAAATGAGATTTGATGTAATCATTGGATAAAAAGCATTTCCTATAGCACTAATTCGTGCTATCTTTGAAAGTGTTGATAACCTGATGAGTAGTGCACATGAGCACCTAGCTCTATTATTTGCGAGCCGATTCCTATTTTTAACTTCCAAGTAAATAATAGGAGATGTATCAACTAATTTCGGGTGACCTATTTGAAGATAGACCACTGGAGAAAATTCAGAGATACTGTAGTTGAAATTATGGATAGGATATTAGAGGAAGAAAGGGATAGCATAGACCGGGCAGCAGAAGTTCTAAGCAGCTCTATACTACAAGGTGGCTTCATCTACATATTTGGGACTGGGCACTCGATGTCAATTGCCCTCGAAATGTTTTATAGAGCTGGAGGCTTGGTGAGGGTGTTTCCGATAGTGGATATATCGCTCTCCGTACTGAATGGTGCCTTGAAAAGCTCCTTCTTAGAGAGGCTGTCTGGCTATGCAAAGGCGCTTCTCGTTTCAACACCAATAAAACCCTCTTCTTCACTAATAGTGGTTTCCAATTCAGGAAAAAATGCCCTTCCCATCGAACTTGCACTGGAAGCTAAATCTATGGGACTAAAAACTATTGGTATAACCTCAGTTACGTTCTCAAAGGCTATTCCTGCTGAGAACCCCTTTGGTAAAAAGCTCTATGAGGTTGTGGATGTGGTTATAGATAACAAAATTCCTGAGGGTGATGCAGTCATAGAGGTTGAAGGTCTTGAAGTGAGGGTGGCTCCTGTTTCAACTATTGTGAACGCATTTGTGGTTCAGCTGCTAACTATTAAAACAATTGAAAGAATTTTGGAGAAGGGTGTTAAACCAGAGGTGTGGACGAGCGCTAATATACCTGGCGGCTTGGACAAGAATAGAACGTATATTGAGAAGTATGTAGGTGAAATCAAACCACTCTAACCACCGCAGCTTAGCGCACCCATTCAGCTAGGTACATATAGTCCCCTGGATCTCCAAGATACAACCTGTACTTTCTACCCCCGTTTCTATATTCGAGCAACTCAATGCTTCCTCTAGCAACAACAGTCTCACCTTCAGCTGCTATTTCATTAAACCTTCCCCTAAGGCTGTACACCTCCTCAACATCTACAGCAACCCCCTCCAGAACCTTCAAAACCTCTACACCATACCTACACGGAGTGTATATAGACCTCTTAGCATCCAATACCCTGAGCATCATGGTCGAGAAGCCTAGCTTTCTACACCTATATACATCGTATATATCATCCGTATGGCTCCTGTCTATGAGTCGAATAAAGTACTCCCTATCTCCATAGAGTCCTTCAAGAATCCTCCTCCTCTCCTGGGCAACAAATTCTCTAAATCCAATAGGGGTTTCAGCAACTCTAGTTAGATAGAGCCTTGCGACACTCTCCTCACTATACCTTCTTATCTTACTGTACGGCTTATCTATCACTTCGCTAAGAAAGCTGTAGACCTTTCTTCCATCATTCTCATCTAAGACGACTATATCTATGTCGGAATCCTCCCTGTAGAGATCTACTAGAATAGATCCAGAGACGCCAATGGTTCTAGCACTAGTTGAATTGAGTATATCATTTAGCATATCCTTGACATCAGCTAGGATACCTTTAGTAGGATCACTATTGATAATCTTCACTGCTTTATCTATAGGACTGTACACCTCTACTATATCTCTTAGAGGGACTAGCACTACCTTCCTACCAAAATAATCATCGTAAACCACATAGTTACTGTACTTAGTCATTGCAATTCGATATTCATTGATTATATCTCCAACCTTGGTGTACTTAACTCCGTTAGGTGTAGTTCTATCACCATCTACCGATCTTATGTACTTTGGAAATGCTACAACTCTATCCTTTGGATGGGAAACCCCCTTGGCATAGAATATAGAGTCATCATAAAGCTTGAAATAAAAGCCCTCTACAATATTCATGGCCTGCATTCCGTCAGAGCACCCCATTCAATAGTATTTGAAAGGCTCATACACAGTATTAGATGGACTCTTATGTAGAATCTCCACTCTATCGGGATAACCAACTATCACTGTGTCCGCTAGATCTATGAAGAGGCCTACTTCAACTACACCTGGAATCATTTTTAAAGTCCTTTCAAGCTTTCTAAAATCTGTAACGTTGGTGGGTTTGATGTCAACTATAACCCCCCTAGTATCACTTACTACGAAGCCGTGTTTACCTCCACATCCTCTTCTAATGACAGGATTTAGATTTAGCTCTGTGAGTTTTCTGTAAACAATTGAGAGGGCCTCGGGAAGCACCTCTATAGGTATGGGGTGCCTGTAGCAGAGTCTAGGCACAAGCTTTGTGTAATCAACTATGTATATTCGCTTAAGCGATGCATAGGTTAACACCTTCTCCAATGTTGAAGCTCCTCCACCACCCTTAACCATATTTAACTCGCCATCAACCTCATCAGCACCATCAACATAGACATCTATACGATCTATTGTAGACGGTATCGCAACAGTGTATCCAAGCTCTTTGATTCTATACATAGTGTAGAGAGATGCGCAGACAAATATTGCATTACTGAACACATCAGCATCACTAGAAGCTGGTATGAGCTCTACAAATCTGTCTACGGTAGACCCTGTGCCTACACCTATAATCGCAGGCTTTAAATTGGCTACAATATCGAATGCTTTCTTAGCGGCCCTCAATTTTGCTAACTCAGTATCTGATGCACCCACAAGACCACCATACATATGCACGTGTAGTAAAGTTTTTAAGTAAAGTTTTTAAAATAATTGGCTTACGGTATATCTTGGCCGGGGGTGTTCAATGGCCAGCGTGGGTAATGTAGATAAGAGAAGTATTAGAAGCCTGAAGATGGCTACTATAGCTGGTCTCCTAGCTTCTGCTATTGTTCTACATGTATTTAAAATTCCATACCCCCCTGCCACGTTCCTAAAATTTGATTTGTGTGGCGTTCCCCTAACCATAGCGGCATTCATAGCAACAATTGAAGCAACATTTTTTGGGCTTCCAGTTTTCTACCTGGGTATTTTTGCCCTTGGAGGGGCAATGGACCCAATAGGACCTGCTATGAAGGCTTTAGCAGAACTCTCTACCTATCTTCCCACAGTTGCTACGTATAGAAGGATGGCTAGACGCGGCTCAATAAATTCAAAAAATTTAATAATCTTAGTAGTCATTGCGATAATCTCTAGAGTAGCTCTTATGTGTCTGGCGAATCTAGCAATCACACCACACTGGCTACTGATAATGAGGTGGGCTAGGTCGTGGGAGCAAGCGTGGAGCTATACCCTACTTATACTTCCACACATAGTGGCATTCAATGCTATAGCTGCACTCTACATCGTGCTACTCTCAGCACCACTAATGAGAATAATTGGAACTATGGGTGTTGCAGTAGTTGGTGAAAAGAGTACTAGAAGTTAGGGATCTATGGTTTAGGTACCCAAACAGTGGCTGGATTCTAAAACTACTCAACCTGGATGTTTATGAAGGCGAGACTCTGCTAATTATTGGCAAGAGTGGATGTGGAAAGACCACACTAATCAGAGCTCTAACAGGTGTCGGAACCAGTATTTATGGTGGTGAAGTCAGAGGTAGAATAATAGTAGATGGAAGAGAGCTTGAGAGTTACAGTATTGAGGAGCTTAGAAGAGTTATTCAGATAGTAAACCAGGATCCAAGAACGCACTTCATATACCCCAATGTCTACGACGATCTCTACGCTTATGCACTCCAGATACACAGGGATAAAGAGAGGGCTAGAGAGGTTATAGATGAAATTTCTGAATCTCTAAGAATAAAACACATTCTAAATAAACTCTATTTCGAGATTTCAGGTGGAGAACTCAGAAGAGTTGTTATAGCTAAGGCTATGCTCACAAAACCAAAGATAATACTCTTCGACGAGCCTTTTATGTGGCTTGACGATGTGGGTGTTAAGGATTTTCTAGATGCTCTAGCTAAGCTAAAGAATAGTGGGGTAGCAGTGGTAATATTTGAGCATAGATTCATACCGTTGGTAAACTACATCAGTAGAGCACTGAAGTTTACTAATGGTTTACTCAAACATGTACCGGTGGAAACATTAAAAAAGATGTACTCTGCTTCATCACACAGAGAAGCACCCGCTATGCATACTCCTTCCAATAGGAGGGTAGTCGATATTAATGGTCTCTGGTTTAGTTACAATGTTGCCCCTGTTCTGAAAAACATTTCCATGCATGTTAATGATGGTGACAGCATAGCTATCTATGGTGTTAATGGTTCTGGAAAGTCAACACTGTTGAAAATTATGGCCGGCTATCTAAAGCCTCAGAAGGGATATGTGAAGAGGTTTGGAAGAGCTATATATATTCCTCAGCTTGTGACTCTATTCTTTACTGAAGAATCTATAGAGCTGGAGTTGAGTGGTATATGTAGAGGTAGTAAGAGCCCAAAGGACTGCCACTCTATGGGAAGGTCGATCCTCAAAAACTACGGTTTTGACGATCTAACCTTAACACCATTTAATCTATCTTGGGGTCAGCAAGAAAAGCTGGCTGTAGCACTTGCACTAGCTGCTGGATTCAACATCTTTCTCCTCGATGAACCGTTTTCAGGACTTACATACATTGATAGAATTGCCCTCGCAGAGTATCTAACTACTATACCAGGTGCAAAAATCGTGACAATTAGTAGTAACGATTCAATACCGCTTCTAAAGGGGTTCAAACTGTATAGATTGAGCGGTGGGACTCTGGAAGAGTACAGACCCACTACTGAAGTTCAGCAAGATCTGGATTACGGCACCCTTACGCTAATCTATAGTGATTAGCATGTTGAAAGAGTTAGCATACATCTTTATGTATAGGACTGGGCTAAGATTATCGCTTGTAACGAAACTCTATATACCAATAGCCTTTATGATGTTTCTGATCCTTGGTATTAATTCAAAAAACACACTGCTAGCAGCAGTTCAGCTTGCAGCTATACTTGCTCTTGAGCTTGCCATTCTAACTTATATAGGTAGTTTAAGGAGAATCGCCGCAGCTATAGCATTAATTACGATATTCATAGGGGTGGGTCTTGCGGTCAGAGTGATCTCCATGATCTTGGGTTACGAACCTGTTGCCTTAGAGGATATGGCTGTCTCAACTTTGAGAGTTGTTGAGTTCTTCCTTGCAGTAGCTATCGCATTTCAGTGGATAAGGGTTAGCGAGTACGGTTGGATATTCAGAAGAATGGGTTTGAAAAACGTTGCTACATTATTCGTAATAACCTTGACGCAGCTCTCACCTATCCTAATAGCGTATTCGGAGGCGCTAACAACCATAAGATTAAAGTACGGTGGTAGGGTGCTGCGGAAGACAGTAAAACCTCTCGTAATCTACTCTTTTAATTACGGAAGGGATGTAGCTGAGGCTGTATATATGTACGGCATTCCGGAGCCTAACATTGAGATGATGATAGGAAGAAACGATATGGTGATGATGCTAGGTCTCACTGTAGTCCTAGCAGGACTTGGAATATTACCCGGGTGACAGTGTGTGCTAGTGGTTTGTTTAAGCTAAACAATTGCAAGAGCAGTTACACACTGGCCTAATTGTGAGGCTGTGGTAAACAGCTTTTCTCAAAAACTTAATACCTTGCTCACAAAGTAGCGTTTTAGGTGATGAATGTACTCCGGTTTTGATTGGTGATATATTCAGTGGCAGCTGATGGTTGTTGGAACGAGGTTTAACAGTTTTGATATAGGTTAAACTTTATATAGTAGCTTCCAAATACTACATCTGGGAGCTAGGATGGGAAAAATAGGTATTAGATTTGGAGAAGCTTTAGTAGGCGAAGGTAATGAGGTAGCCCATATTGATCTTATAATTGGCGATAAGGATGGCCCCGCAGGTGTAGGTTTTGCCTTTGGATTGGCCCACCAGACATATGGTCACACAAAGCTCTTTGCAGTTTTAACACCCAACCTGCTAGTTAAGCCTGTTACACTCATAGTTCCAAAGGTTACAATTAAAAAGATGGAGCAGGCAGAGCTCATCTTTGGTGCAGCACAGTACGCTGTTTCTAAAGCTGTAGCTGATGCCGTGGAGGAGGGTGTTATACCGAAGGATGTTGTTGATGATGTTGTTGTGATATGTGGTGTATTCATACATCCTGCTGCTAGAAATGCTGATAAAGTATTCAAGTACAACTACGAGGCAACTAAGCTCGCACTGAAAAGGGCAATGGCTGGAGAGCCGAGGATTGAGGATATCCTTGCCCAGAAGGATAGGGTTGTTCATCCGTTCTATAAGCCGAGAACATAGAAAAACTATTTTTCATATTTTACCACATGTACCAGCCACAATGCTAGTCCACTAGTCCTCTATCCCTCCTCCTACCATCAATGTACTCGGCTATTTCATCCTCCGAAACCCTATAGACCTCTCTAGGAATACCTACAGAAACTATGTAGAGTGGGTGTTCATAATCCTCAGCATTTATAATACCCTTAACCCAGTCGTCGTAAAAGGCTCCAATAACAACAGCTCCTAGATTTAAAGCTGTAGCTTCTAGATATATATTCTGTCCTGCGTGGCCAACCTCCATATACACGTATCTATAGCCTCTTTCACCATATACTCTCGTAGTCCTCTCATACACAGCGCATATAACTACGTTAATAGCTGCTTCCCTAACCCATCTCTGGTTTACTGCAGCACTAGAGAGTTCAACCATGAAGTCTCCAGCCCTTACTAACGCTAGACTGTGTGTATGTGGATCGTACCTGTATACGCCAGCCTTCAGGCTATCCCCATCTGGTAAGGAAACCCTCCCATCTCCAACAACAACATATATCTCCAAAGGGTATGTAGCTCCAGCACTGGGGGTGGTTCTCAACCCCCACCTAGTCTCTGAAATCCCATATGTAGCCCAGAGAAGCTGGGAGAGCTGCACTATAGATATGGGTCTATCCGCATAATCTCTGATACTTCGCCTATATGCAATCGCTTCTTCGGTGGATAGAACCCCTCTTCTTATCTTAGGATAGGGCAGCAGAACTACGTTGTCTCTAAACACAATGGTTACATTCGCTGGCTCTACCCCAGCTCCAATCTCACCATAAGTGTCTACTCCTTCCGGTCCCTTCTCAACTCCTATGAATCTCGTAATGAGTATATTTAGCATCATGGCAACGCCTATAGCCACCACAATTAGTAGCAGAACAGCTAGGGCTAAGTATCTAGATACCATTGCTCTGCCCAGGCCAATTGTATACACAATTCTGATTAAAAGTTTTTAGACAATAGTCGGCATTAAAGTTATTTCGTAGTAGCTATTCATAGGGTTTTAGCATGGGTGGAACTTATGGATATGCACCGTATTAAAGTATGTAGCGTTGCTGAAATGAGGAGAATTGATGAGGATGCTCTCCGCATATATGGGGTCGACCATCGCTTGCTTATGGAAGATGCCGGGACAGCAATATACACTGTAGTTCTGGAGAATATTGGTATATATGGAAGGAGGTTCTTAGTTGTTGCTGGTACCGGTAATAATGGTGGCGATGCTCTTGTTGCCGCTAGGAGAATATTCTCTGCTGGTGGAGATATTAAGGTTCTTGTGGTTGGCGATCCGTCAAAATTTACAGAGCTTACGAGAAGTAATTTCGAGATTGTCAAGAATTTTGGCATTCCAACCGACTTCATTAAGGATTGGAATGATCTGCAAAAACTCAGTAGTGCTCTGACTTGGTGTGACGCAATTATAGTTGGTATTATAGGCATAGGTTTAAGGGATGTGGTGAGAGGTATACATAGAGATGTTATAGAAGCTGTAAATAGCTCAGGAAAACCTGTGGTTAGTGTGGATATTCCATCAGGTATCGGTGGGGATAATGGTAGAGTGTACGGTGTAGCCATCAAGTCTTCCTATACTGTAACGTTCGGTCTTCCTAAGTACGGAAACATCCTCTATCCTGGGTACAGCCACTGTGGAAAGCTTTTCATTTCACGCCTCTCATACCCACCCCAGCTCTACAATTCTACAGAGATAAAGGCTGAGCTCAATCTGCCAGTACCTCCCCCGGAGAGAGTGAGATGGGGTCACAAGGGAACCTTTGGAAAGTACCTTGTAGTAGCAGGCTCTAAGTACTACTATGGCGCACCATACTACGCCTCATATTCTTTTCTAAAAGCTGGTGGAGGATATTCAAGACTAGCCGCACCAAAATCAGTAGTACCGATTATAGCATCCAAATCCAGCGAAGTTGTGTACATTCCTCTCGAAGAGACAGGGGAAGGAAGCATCTCTAGAACTAATTACAACTATATAATTGAGATGGTGGATCAGTTTGATATAGATATAGTTGCACTTGGTCCTGGGACCTCCCTTAATGAGGAGACTCAGCAGCTCATTGTAGAGCTAACTGAGGCTATAAAAAAACCTGTTATAATCGATGGCGATGGTATTACAGCCATTGCTAAAAGATTGGATGCTTTAAAGAGAAGGAGGATACCGGCAATACTTACACCTCATCCCGTCGAATTCTCAAGGCTTTCGGGCATGAATTTGTCTGATATTCAGGAAGATCCGATTGGCATCCTTAGAAAAGTGTCCATGGAATTGAATAGCTACATAGTTTTGAAGGGTGCACATAGCTTAATTGGGTATCCGGATGGATATATATACATCAATATGACTGGGAATCCTGGGATGGCGAAGGCTGGAAGCGGAGATGTGCTCACGGGAACTATAGCCGCCATGTATGGTATAGGCTATAGAGATCTTGGGGAAGCACTAAGAATGGGTGTGCTGGTACACGGCCTGGCTGGGGATTTAGCTGCAGATAGCCTTGGTGAGGATGGTGTCACACCTGATGACATACTGAGGTGCCTACCTAGTGCGGTGAAGATTCTGAGGAGCGATCCTAGCTACATCATTGATAGATACATGCCCAGGATCATATAGTCCAATAAAAGTAGGCATTCACCGAATTAGTGTTTAGCCACTTAGGTAAGAAGAATCGCCAGTATAATTGCTATTGAAATGACCACAAAAAGCGTGTTTATTGCGGGGTTATCGTATCTAACACCTAGAATGGATAGCTTATTTCCAGCAAGAGGCCAGATGGGGTATATACCATCCTTTGTCATCATATCTAATAGCATGTGCGATACAGCTACACATATAGATGCAGCAAACACTTGTTGCACTGGCACTGTAACTCCAAGAAAATCCAGTGCGTAGATGTAGAGCATCGCAATTGCAACCGCAATAACTGTTGATGTTATGAATGAGTGTGTATACGGTGCTCTTCTATAGCCTTTGTGCCCAGCTATGCGGTCTATAAACCAGTTAATAGAAAGAGTGAGAAGTATAGATGTGAATATTGCTATTAGAAAATAGTTGTAGAGCCATGCCTCAACTACTAAGAGTGATAGTGCGAAGCCAAATACATTGTGTGTCCTCATCCTCAAGGTCCATACATCCCTCTCCATTTAGTCCTAGCGCATCCCGCTGAGCGACATGCTAGTGTAGAGGAGCATTGGAATTGTAAATCTATTTACCCGCTACTGAAATCCTTTCTACAAACGCTGAGGGCACCATCATTGATCCTACGTTCTCATACTCCTTCGTTACTGTGACGAGTTCTCTGCCGAGAACTTCATATATGTTACCAGATACAACTATCCCCTTAATAGCGTGCCTCTCCTCACCATTCTCGATGTACACACCATTAGTTACAGTGGCATTGAGATAGCCGCTTACTGGATTTGATAACCACTCGCCTATAGTTCCATATACAATAACTCCCCTTCTAACATCCCTAGTTAAAGAGTCTAGGGACTGTGCTCCCGGTAGCACTATAACGTTTGTAGCATCCGGATACACCATGGAGCTCGTTCTTCTAGCATTTCCAGTTGAAGCTCTACCATCTATATTGGCTGTGTACGTGTCATAGAGGTATGATACAAGAACTCCTCTATCGATAAGCGTTTTCCTAGATGTTGCGATCCCTTCATCGTCAAATTCAGATGAGCTCGGCATGTTAGGAGCTGCACCATCATCTATAATTGTCAGCTTTTCCGATAGAACCTCACTATAGAGCTTGTTTTTAAGAGGAGACCTGTTCTTAATGACCATATCTGCTCTCACAGCAGGCACTATAAGTGACGATAGGATTGATGAAAATACTCTTGGTGTAAGCAGCACTTGATACTTACCCGTCTCAATAGGTTTAGCTTTTAGGGATGCAAGAGCAATTCGTACAGCATCTTCAACCACCTTGTCTAGCCTAAACTCATTGAGCGTGGGTGCTATGTAATAGTTGTGATAGCCCGTCTCTTCACCGTTTTCAGCAGCCTTTATCATAACCACGTAGCTGAACATCGTTTTCTCGGATTCTATTGGGCTATAGTTTGTATTTCCAATAACTCTGACAAAGTGTGACAGGCTGAGTTTAGCCTCACTTGTATAGACCCTTCTATCAATTTCTCTAGAGCCTTCAAGACCTCTCTTAATTAATTCTATAAACATCTCTAGATCGGGTTCTCTAACCCTATCGTCAACAATATCATACACCGGTGTTTTACCCAGTGATTTAGGTAGTGAAACCCAGTCTCTATCTTCAGGAGCTACTCTTGCAACCTTAATAGCATCCTCAACAATCCTATCAATATGCTCCTCCCCAGATAGAACACTTGTCTGAAGAGTAGTCCTTTTACCAATAGCAAGACGAATTGAAACCGTTGTGCTCTCCCCACACTCAATGTTCTCTAAGCCCTTTCTAGTACCAAGAATAGATGTAGAGAGCTCTCTAACTATAAATATCTCCGCCTCCGATCCTCCTAGCATTTCTGCTTTTTTCAAACCTCTTTCTACTATTCTATGTAGATCCATCTCTAGATACCTCCAACAACAATTCTTTTAACTCTTATATGAGGACCTCCTGTACCTACTCTAACCATCTGACCGCCCTTACCACATCCACCAAAAACTGATGTGGTTATCTTAAGATCTTTTGCAACTAGGTCGACCTCCCTAAGGGTTTCAAGAATATTACCGCTTACAACCGTGCCTCTTACGAGCTCTGAAGGCTCCCCATTTCTCACTATATATGATGGTCCTACACTGAATGTGAAGGTACCTACAGAGGGATCTACTTGACCACCCATGGCACCCTTGCCCAGGAGGTAGAACCCAATTGAAATGCCTTCGAAAAGCTCATCCACCCTTGATTCTCCGGGAAGCATGTAGAGATTTGTTTGACGAACAATAGTATCGAAGTTGGTGTCCTGCGCCCTTGCGTTTCCAGTTAAATCCTGGTTCAACTCTATTGCTGTATATCTACTATTGAGAAACCGTTTAAGCACACCCTCATTGACAACGACAGTTTTATTCTTTTCAACACCTTCCTCGTCATACGGAACTGGATAGCCGCCTTCAGCAAGCCCATCGTCAACTATGGTCACTTTTGTGCTGGCGATGCTCTCGTCAATCTTGCCTCTGAGGACAGATGCTCCAGATGCTACAATATCACCTTCAGCAGCATGTCCAAAAGCCTCGTGGAGTAGCAGACCTATAAGCGTATTATCAATAACAGCAGTGTAGATACCAGGTGGAGGGGTTTTTGCCTGTGATGCTTTTAAAGCCAGCCCATCTATTTCCTCCGTAAACTTAAACCAATCAAAGGAATCTATGTGCTCGAATCCTCCGATAAATGTCTTCTGCTCGTGAACTCTCTCCATAATATCACCGCTTTTAGCAATAGCCGTGTGTGATATACCTACCGCTCTGACATCTATATCAACTTCGGAGCCGTATGACGTAACTATTATCTTTCTATCCATCTCGTACCCATACCTGGTAACCGCAGAGACTATTCCTTCTTTTTTTATAGATGCAAGGTTTAGCTCCTTGATAAGTGAAACCTTCCTCTCAGAATCAACGTCCATAGGATTGAGCTTGATGGGAGCACTATACACACATTTCGATCCTTCATAGCTGAGCATTTTTTTAGACACACCGTGCCTACTTAGGGATTTTGCTGATTTGACTGCTCTTCTGGCAGCGGTGGAAATGCTGTCCCAATCAAGAGATGATGTGTAGCCATAGCCTGTAGAGCCGTTAATGAACACTCTTACACCAACTCCGCTGCTTCTTGATATATTGTAGCTCCTAAGCACACCATTATCAAAGATTATCAATTCGTACACTCTTTCCTGAAGTCTAACAATAGTATCCTCCACACCCTTTTCTAATACACTGTCAACGATTTTTCTCCCAAAATAGATATCTATAGACATGCATCTCACGTGCAAGAGTGAATGTGTTCTCAAGGTATATTTTAGCTCATCTGAGCTGATGCACAGCATCTCCTTAATTGAACAATGTTGCATGTGGTTGCTCAGAAGCAGTTTGGTAGATACCCATTAATGGGGGTATTTTAGATTTAGGTGTAGTAAAAAAGTTTTCTGTTTAGCACTACATCCACTAATACTGAATAATGTTACAAATTGGTTACACTGCAAGTGGGACCTTGCTCACCCTGCTAATTTTTAGCATAGCGTATACTCCATACACAAGCACTGTAAAGCCTATTACAAATAGAGATGTTGCTATAGCTAGCGGTATATTGAAGTAGGGTGCATATGCTGTGACTACATAGCCTAGAGCCATCGATGTTGTAACCCACAATGCTTGGAGCGCTGGAACTGCAATGCCCTTTATATCTTTATCTTTACGTCTATGAATCACCGGAACGTATACTGTTGTTGTAATAAGGATGATCAACCCTAGCGTTAGGGATAGATAGAACCCTCTGTAGCTGTTTGTCATATAGCCCAAGAGTATTGTTACAAGGCCAAATACCATCATTAGGTAGAGCGATGCTAATGCAAATCTTTTAATACCTATTGTGTTCTCCACTACACATCACCTATATACCTGTTTCACCTATAGTCCGTTCACCTACTT
>JANXEL010000030.1 GCA_025058535.1 Ignisphaera sp.
GTATTCGTCATTAAATATGGTAAAAAATGTGGGGAAGCCCTCTTCAACTAGAGCTATAGGTCCGTGCTTGCTTTCACCCGCTGGATAGGCCTCTGCGTGTATGTAGGCTACCTCTTTAAGCTTGAGTGCGCCTTCCATAGATATTGGTACCCCTATGCCTCTACCAAGGTAGAAGGCACTCCTTCTATCCTTTATCTTCTCAGCAAACCTTCTAATGCGAGGCTCACAACTATATATAATTCCACTAATTATCGTATGTATTTCCCTAAGCTCCCCCCTAATAGCATCTACGACCCTCAAATCCTCTGCACTGTGAAGCTTCGCCACCTCTGTGGCTAGAATAGTGAATACTAGTAGTTGTGAGGTAAACGTTTTTGTTGCTGCAACCCCTATCTCTGGACCTGCACGCGTGTATATTGTGGCATCAGACTCTCTTGGTATGGCGCTATCGAGTACGTTAGCTATTGCCACCACCTTGGCACCTCTCCTTTTAGCCTCTCTAACGGCCATAAGAGTGTCTATTGTTTCACCAGACTGACTAACTGCTACGAGGATGTCGCCCTCTGTAAAAATTTTTCTAAACCTTAAATACTCAGAGGACACGAAGGATATAGCAGGCAATCCGCACAGAGTGCTCAGCATGTATTCGCCAATCAGTGCTGCATGAAATGATGTACCACAACCTGTAAGAAAGATTCTGTTTGCACTGATAAGCATTTTAGCAACACTGGTAACCTCTGCTCCTAGACTTTCAATTGTATTTCTAAGAGATACCGGCTGTTCGTGTATCTCCTTCAGCATAAAGTGTGGAAAGCCTCCCTTCACAGCCATTTCAGGAGTCCAATCTACAATTCTTACCCTTTTCCTCCAATCTACCTCACCACTATAAATGTTTTCTATGTATATGCTATCAAATGACGCGTACCCAAAATCGCCATCCTCCAAAATAATTATCCTACTCGTATACTTAAGGAAAGCAGGAATATCACTTGCAATAAATATAGAATCTTTGCTCACCCCTATGATAAGTGGAGAAACGTTTCTGATAAAGTATATCTTTGCAGGCTCCCTACGTACAATAATCGCTAATGCATAAGCTCCCCTAAGAATCTTTGCAGTGCATCTAATAGCCTCCAATGTGCTGCATCCTTCTTTCATTAGTTCCTCAATTAAATGGGGTACAATTTCAGAATCCGTCTCACTTTTAAATAGGTGACCTTTTTCAATTAATTTCCGCTTAAGCTCGTGATGATTATGAATTATGCCATTGTGAACAACCGCAACACTATATAGGCAATCTGTGTGTGGATGGGCATTAGAATCGCTTGGTTCGCCGTGTGTAGCCCATCTTGTGTGCCCAATGGCGGCAGAACCATCATATTCATCAAAACCAAGCATTCTTTCAACATCATGGATCTTACCTCGGCTTTTTTTAATGATAATCTTACCCTCTTCATCAACTATTGCAAAGCCAACTGAATCATATCCTCTGTACTCCAAATTGAGTAGAGCCTCCTTAACAACAGTACCTAACGGTTTGCTTAAAACTTCGCTGCATCTGCGATTACAAACCACTCCTATAATTCCGCACAAAAAATAGTCCACCCACATGATAGAGAAAACTGCAACTGCTTTTAATCCTTGCTACAATCAAGCATGTAGCTGATTTAAGGCCGTATACTGCGGTACGTCTACGATGTTCTTCACGTTCCCAGTCTATGGTGGTATAGATGGTCAGCGTTCTTTCTTACATATTCTATGAATTCTTCTGTCGAGACAATGGATTTTGGCTGATCCTCCATAGCTTTCGCAATATCCTGTGTAACTATTCCATCTACCTCTATAGTTTTCCTCACAGCCTCTTCTAAAATTTGTGTAAACTTTATGAGCTCCTCTGATCCGTCTAGCTCCCCTCTTCTCCGTAGAGCTCTGCTCCATGCAAATATTATTGCTGTTGGGTTTGTTGAAGTCTTCTCCCCCATTAGATACTTGTAGTAGTGTCTCTGCACGGTTCCATGTGCAGCCTCTGTTAAGTAGTATCCCTCTGGAGAGAGCAACTCTGAAGTCATCATTGCTAAGCTTCCAGAGTATGCGGCTGCTATCATATCCGACAGAACATCACCATCATAGTTTTTAGCTGCCCAGACGAATCCTCCCTCGGATCTCATAGCCCTGGAGTATGCATCATC
Organism: Ignisphaera sp.; assembly: GCA_025058535.1. Taxonomy (GTDB): domain Archaea; phylum Thermoproteota; class Thermoprotei_A; order Sulfolobales; family Ignisphaeraceae; genus Ignisphaera. The sequence goes on from JANXEL010000030.1 coordinate 2,190, forward strand.
AATTAGATAGTATTCGTACTTTAGCCCCCTCCTCTCAAACGCATCTCTAAAATCTCTATCAAACACCTCTTGAAATACCTCTTTGAATTTAGCATCATAGATTTTAGAAATTGTTTCCTTAGCTGCAAACCAGACATTAAGGTTGTTCATGAGAGCGTATTTAAATACAGCTTTCGCGAAACCCTCTATTGATCTGTCAAGATTGTAGTAGGCCTGCAGTACACCCGAGCCTGGAAACACACCTATCCTAACCCTCACCTCCCTACCGGATATGGACCTATATAAAATCTCTGCCTCTCCAGCTTCATCAAACCTTATGCCAGCCCCAGAGTATATATCACCAAATGCATGTCTAGCAACGACTATAGGCTTTCTCCAAAATCTAACAGCAGGTGCGACGTTTTTAACAATTATGGGTGCTCTGAATATTGTACCATCTAAAATCTCTCTGATTGTTGCATTGGGGCTTCTCCATTCCTTTTTCAAATTATACTCCTTAACCCTCTCAGCATTGGGAGTAATGGTAGCGCACTTTACACCAACACCAACTCTCTTAATAGCTTCTGCAGCTTGTTTGGTAACCCTATCATCAGTTTCATCCCTGACCCTTATGTGAAGATCATAGTACTCAACTTTAACCTCTACAAAGGGCGCTATAAGTCTCTCCTTAACCCATCGCCACATAACCCTCGCCATCTCATCGCCATCAATTTCAACGATAGGCTTAATCATAACAATTTTTTTCATGATGTTCACCAGAGGGTTGCTGAAATTAGAGCTACAGCATATGTGAGAGGGTTTTTATATGCTACATACTCTAAAACTGGTGCAGAGAATCTAACAATCTTGCTCTTCAAGTAATCCAGCCCGTTTCCTACTAATATACATGTTGTAAAGCTTCTCTACAGCTCTATTGTTAACGTAGGAGCCGTGCCCTCTCAAACCTCCTGAAAACTTGAATGGAACGTGGAGAAGTTCGTGTATCAATACCTTTATCTGCTCATCCCTGCCCAGTCGAGAGAAGTTTTCATCCACAATCTCTATTGCATACATAGCCTCCTCCCCCAATACGTACCTCCATATCGATGGAAGAGCGTGTATTCTTGCCATTGCTCTAGACCTGGAACCGTAGCTTCTAACTACAATAATTCTATTAATTAATATATAGCTGAACACGTCGCTTAACGTATCCACAATATCCTTTAATACCTCGTACACCTTTCTATCAATCATGTATCTAAGCATGTTGAAGCACCTATAAATTTTATATATTAGTGCCTTAACACTAAGGTAAAATTAGTATTGCTGGGCGTTCTGCATGGATAGGTATATTATGGTTATAGATCAGGGAACAACGGGAACACGGGTTGCCATAGTTTCATCTAATGGAGTTCCCGCTAGAGGTGGATGGTGCTACCGTGAACACATGCAGATATACCCCAGACCTGGCTGGGTTGAACATGATCCCCTAGAAATCTGGGAGAAGACGAAACTTTGCATGGAGGAATCTATTAGAAAATCTCGCATTAATCCAAGGGATATTGCAGCTATTGGTGTAACTAATCAGAGGGAAACAATAGTAGTGTGGAATCTTAGAACAGGGAATCCTTTATACAATGCAATTGTCTGGCAAGACAGAAGGACAGCTAAATACGTGGATCTATTGAAGGAGATGCACCTAGACGTGATAAAGGGTAAAACGGGCTTAATACCTGACAGCTACTTTTCAAGTGTGAAGATATGGTGGCTTATGGAGAATATCGAGAAGGTTAGAGAATATGTTAAAAGAGGTGAAGCTTTATTTGGAACGATAGATTCATGGATTATATGGAATTTGACTAGGGGTTCGAGAGACATACTAACCAATGAGAAGATGGGGGCTCACGTCACAGATTACTCAAATGCGTCGAGAACAATGCTCTTCAACATCCATGAGCTTAAATGGGATGACGAGCTCCTAGAAATGCATGGAAGAATACCCAAGGAATCCCTTCCACTGCCACGACCATCAAGTGACAGAGAATTCTATGGATATGTAGGAGCAGAGGTGAACAACATTCTGGGCGGTGCTGATATACCAGTAGCAGCTTCCATAGGAGATCAGCAAGCTGCTCTATTTGGTCAGATAGGATTCGATGTAGGGGATGTCAAGTGTACATATGGAACCGGCAACTTTGTTCTTATTAATACAGGAGCTACGGCTGTTAAATCGCGCTACGGTCTACTCACAACAATCTACTACTCACTTGAGCCTGGTAGAGCTCTATATGCCCTTGAGGGAAGCATATTCATAACGGGTGCTGCCATCCAGTGGCTGAGGGACGGTTTAAAGATTATAGAGGTTTCAGCTGAAATAAATCCACTAGCGGAATCAGTATCCGATACTGGTGGCGTATATTTTGTACCTGCATTTGTTGGTCTTGGAGCTCCGTACTGGGACCAGTACGCCCGTGGGCTCATTATAGGAATTACTAGAGGTACTGAGAGGAGGCATTTAGCGAGAGCGACACTAGAGGCCATAGCGTATCTAACGAGAGATGTTGTGGAGGCCATGAAGGCTGACATAGGGAAAGATATAGGGGTATTAAAAGCAGATGGCGGTGCCTCAAAAAGTGACATCCTTCTGCAGTTCCAGGCCGACATTCTTGGGGTAAAGGTTGTGAGACCAGCTGTACCTGAAACAACATCACTTGGAGCGGCATATCTAGCTGGAATAGCGGTGGGTATATGGAAGAGTTTGGATGATGTTAGAGGTGTATGGAGGATAGATAGAGAATTTGTGCCCAGGATAGACTCGTTAGCTAGAGAGAGACTTTATAGTGGGTGGAGGGCTGCTGTAAAGAGGGCTCTAGGATGGGCGAAGGAGATCCCATGGGCGTATGGCTATGAGTAGCTACAGTAGATGGTGAACACTAGGATGAAGAAGTACAGAGTCGTTATAGTTGGTGCTGGAATAATTGGTGTGTCTATAGCTAGAGTGCTAAGTATGTACGAAAACTTTGACGTTTCTATAGCAGAGATGGAGCCTGATGTCGGTTGGGGAATTAGCAAGGCAAATACATCAATCATACATCCATGTCATGAAGAGGATCCGGAGAGATATCCACTAAGAGCCAGACTGTGTAGAGAGGGGAACTCTATATGGATGGAGTGGGTTAAGGAACTAGATATACTTGCTAGGTGGCCTGGGGAGCTCATGGTTTTCCATAGCAGTGAAGAGGAGCGAGAAGCCAGGAAGTACATATCATTTGCTATCAAGAACAACGTTCCTGGTGTACAAGTTATATACAGGGATGAGCTGCAAAGCTACGAACCTACAATTAATCCCGATGCAGAGGGGGCTCTCTACGCCCCAACAGCCGGCATGATATCACCGTTCGAAGCGGTTATAGCCATTGCTGAGAATGCTATTGAAAATGGAGTTAAGCTTATTGTTGATACTAGAGTATCAAACGTCAAGATCACAAATCATAGTGTTGTAGGTGTGGATACTAACAGAGGTTCTATAGATGCTGACATAATTATAAATGCTGCTGGTCTATATGCAGACCACGTATCGCATATGGCTGGAGTAGCACGCAGCTTTTACATAAAGCCTAGGAGGGGCGAGTACATAGTATTTGACGAAGGTGTTGATATAAAGCCTAAAAAAATTCTGCACACAACCCCGACCCCTACAACTAAAGGTGTGTACGCTATTACAACTGTTCATGGTAATCTCATGATAGGACCTACGGCCGAGGACCTACCCGTGGATGCTAGAGAGAGTAGAACTACTACGGAAAACGGTCTTAGCTATCTGCTCAAGGAGGGTGGAAGGATATTGAATAGAGTTCCGCCACCATCGAAAATTATAAGAAGATTTGCAGGCTTGAGACCTGAGCCTCCCCAAGGTGAGTGGCTTATAGAGGTGTACACAGATCCTTTTGGTTTTGTAAATGTAGCTGGTATACGATCTCCAGGTTTAACGGCAGCTCCAGCGATAGCCAACTATGTCCTAAAGCTAATGATAAAAAAGTATGACATAACTCTTGTTAAGAAAGCTAGCTGGGTTCGCCATAGAAAGAGTATAAATAGAATTAGAGAACTCAGTTTAGAGAGGCTGGATGAACTGATAAGAAAGAATCCAAGCTATGGAAAGATAATCTGTCACTGTAGAACAGTTTCAGAGGCTGAGATCCTAGAAGCAATTGATAGAATTATAAAGATAGGTGTCAAGCCTACTGTGGACGGTGTCAAGTTCAGAACTACTGCAGGTTTTGGAAAGTGTCAGGGGTCATTTTGTAGATGGAGGATAGCCCTACTAATATCAAGAAAGCTGGATATACCATTACACAGCGTTGTGATTAAGAGGAGCCCTTACGGTTTAGGAGATGTAAAGCTTCTACTAAGAAGTAGAATGGTGAACAAAACGTGATTGAGAGAAAGGTTAGTGTTATGGTTGTGGGTGCGGGTCCTGCAGGAATAGCAGCTGCTACTAAAGCGGCGCAGCTGGGCCTTGAAACAGTGCTTGTCGAGAATAGAGATATTTTAGGTGGAATACCCCTTCAGTGTGTGCATCCGGGATTTGGACTTCATTACTTCAAAGAGGATATGACCGGATGTGAGTTTATCCACAGATTAATAGACAGAATGCACAGGGCTGGAGTTGAGACCATAGTAAATGCCTATGTGCATTCAATAGAGTTTTACTCTCAATTAGAAAAGAATGTAAATGTAGTAACGCAAAGTGGTATACTTAGAATAAATACAAAGACAGTGATATACACGGCTGGTGCTAGGGAGAGACATCTATTCGAACTCAATGTACACGGTGACCGCATCGATGGTATATACACTGCAGGTGAAGCACAAACCATTATGGATCTCTACGGCGTTCTACCCGGCAAAGATGTAGTTATAATTGGTTCTGGTGATGTTGGTCTTATAATGGCAAGAAGGTTTGCACTAGAGGGTGCTAACGTCAAGGCTGTTATAGAGATTATGCCGTATCCCGGAGGCCTCCTGAGAAACATTGTGCAATGCTTAAAAGACTTTAACATTCCCCTCTACCTAGGTCATGCTGTAACCGAGATCATTGGTAGTAAAAGGGTTGAGGCTGTAAAGGTGGCTAAGGTGGATGAAGATCAAAGACCAATCAGATCTACTGAATTCGAAATAACGTGCGATACCGTAGTGATTGCCGCCGGGTTAGTGCCTAATATAGATCTTCTGGAGAAGATAGGCGTCGCAGTAGACCCTAGAACAAAGGGTCCCATAGTGAATGAGTATCTTGAGACGAGCATACCAGGGATATTTGCTGCAGGGAATGCTCTTGTGGTAAATGACCTTGTAGACTATGCTGCTGAACAGGGGGAGATAGCCGCAGATGGTGCCAAAATCTACATCGAGAATTGTGGTATTCCCACAAGGAACTGGACGAGGATAAAACCTGGTAGAAACCTAAGGTTTGTCGTACCGCATTACGTTAGCAGAGAAAGGGATGTCGTTTTGTATGCAAGGGTTCAGAAGCCTGAAAGAAATGTCTACCTATCCATTGCCAACTTCAAAGCAAAAATGCTGAGTCTAAGGCCCGCAGAAATGATTAGAATAAAAATTCCATTCAACCGAATTTTAGAAGATAATCATAGGGTTATTTCAGTTGAGGTTGTGCCTTATGAATAGCAGTGAAATTATCAGTGGTGCTAAGGAAGAGCTCATCTGCATCATCTGTCCAATAGGATGCTCACTAGAGGTGTATAGAGATTCAGATGATATCCATGTTAAGGGAGCATTGTGTCCAAAGGGTATCGAATATGCAAAACAGGAGTTTCTAGATCCTAGGAGAGTTGTCATGACAGTTGTGAGAGTCAAAAATGGAGACCTACCAGTGGTGTCTGTAAAAACTAGCGTCCCTGTACTAAAGAAGTGTATCAATGATATAATGATGATAACAGCTTCGATTGAAGTTGTAGCACCTGTAGAAATTGGGCAGGTTATTGCCAGAGATATCTGTGGAGCTAATATAGTTGCTACAAGAGAAGTTAAGAAAATAAATAACTGTGATTGAAATTTTGCTACAGCCTTACCGTGTGCAAAGTAGATCTTCAATCTCTAGGTCTGCCGGCGTATACTAACTTACTTAAATAAATGGAGGCATTTTGTGTAGCGCTTTAATACTTATTGCATTAAACATTTTAAATGAGGTGGAGAGGTTGTGAATAGAGGTATAAGATTTTCCACTATTGCTATAGATGGTCTAGACTCCGTTTTTTACTGTTGGTGTAGAGTAAAGAGTTCAGTAGAAGGTATAGAAGAGTTCTTCAAACCCTGCAGACCACAGGACTTCTGGCTTTTTACTAACGAGGAAAAGAAATATACCATGTTTATATCAAGGTACATCAAGCCTGCTGGATACATCACCGTATCCTTGAGATCCAGGGAGCTGTTCAGATGGGGTGTTTTTGAAATTAGGAGCAAGCTTCCAAAAATTGCTGGTGGTCCCATGCTATGGTTTGGCTTTGAGCTTGATGATCTTTTTGGTGGTGGCGTTGTCCACTTTATGTGGAATTGTGATAGAGGAGTTCTAGCTGCTTTTGCCGGCGGCTTTAGTTCGAGGGTAGAGATGGATTTGACTAGATATCTACCTAGTGATGCATCTATAGATCCTCATCTCTATAGGATTATTCATAGAAGGGGTTTAGCACTATGGTACATAGACGACAGGCTTAGAGCCATGGCAATACTGGGCTGCGGAACATATCGGGACTCATCAATACTGTATGACAAAAAACCCTACACCATAGGTTTTACAAGAGATGCACCATCAGCAGCCCTGCCAATACTTCTGGATATAGATGGGGGTGATACCGATAAAGCATTTGAGTGGCCCGATCTCCACCCATGGGATCTGAGAGTTTCAGAAGGAGATTCTAATACATCAATATACCTGGATCTATTCATAGAGGATAGCAATAATACCCTGAGAAATTACAGTACAGAAGGTGAAATAGTCTCTGCACCCTTTCCTGGAACGTTAGATTGGAAGGAAATTCTATTTGCAGTGGACGGTAGAGGTTTACTTACAATTGAGAGTTTTACAAATGGTCAATGGTTTGAATATAGAACAGTTGAAATCAGTGAAAAGAGACTATACAGCATTCCTATACAGGATAAAAGCTTTATGAATAGAATAGTGTTCAAATCAAATATTCCAGCTAGAATAATAGAAGCCCAAGCGGTGTTGCGGTGACAGTAATAATGCGAACTAGTCTTTTAAGAACCTAGGAAAAACCATTATAGATAGATAGTTGCACTCAATTTTTGTTGAGTGATGAAATCAGGCAAAAATATTATAGGTTCTGAGGGTCTACATTTGTAAATTCGTAGTGCGGCTCCAACTGATACCAGTAAGCAACACTACTATAATCTGCTGAGACCTCATCCCATTCTCCATGATGTATTCTCACACTGAGCTCCCTTTCAAATGGTATGGGATCTGCAATGTGAAATCTGTAGGCAACTATTCTGAAGTTCTCTGAATCCTTTATTAGAAGTCCATGAAAAGGAGCATTGAACGTGCCCTTTATAAAGTACCATCCACTTAAGAAGTAGTCCTCAGTACCTGTTGATCCATATGCAAGCTCACCATCCGCTACTATTTCCATGTTTCCTTCTAGGAAACCGAGGCCTCCAAACACTCTATGTTTTTCATGCCCTTCTATAGCAAGTAGTGTACCTACATAGTGGCCTCTACCCTTAGCTACAAGTATTGTGTATGGCTCATTCAACCTTACACGCTCCTCTCTGCGCCAGATTGCATGAAATCTTGCCATACCCTCTATATCTTCTCCGGATACGTAGCCAATCATATAGTACAGAAGATCAACATCCGTATCGCTCGTATTGATTAGTTTGATTAATGCTCTATTGAATGGCATTGGGAAGTAAGTATAGTAGCCACCACTTGTGCAGCCTATCGGAAGAGACCAGAAGTGTATATACCTACCTAGACCTATTGGCACATTCTGGCCGAGATCTATGTATTCTCCCATGCCGCCTGCAGAACCAAAGAAGTCTCCCACAGGTGCTTCAACACTGGGAATTGTTTCACCATCCCAATACACTCTAAGTATAGTTCTTCTCAAAATATTCTTATCGCGTGAACCCATTGTCATCCAAAGACTTACAATTATTCCAGGACCTTCAATTTCAGCTAGTGTATGCTCACCTTTTGCCGGAACAGTGTAGAAATCCTGGTGCTTTTCACCAGCTTTGTGAGTGCTAGATATGTATCTCATTCTACCTCTTTTCAATTTGGGAAGATCTAAAAACATGTAACTTAACCGTGAAAACTGTATGTGGTGAGAAGTAAATATAAGGATGGTGGTTCGTAAAGGTCTACGGCATGTAGATTGGGTTGCTCAAAGCCAAGAGCTCTACAACCGCACTATGCTCTAGTGAGTGTGGGTCTGTATACCGACCTATTTCCACCCTAACAAATTTGGTATCATCATCCACGGTCAACCTATCCGTAAATTTAAATGATCTTGTCCTAATACTGTATAACTTGGCAATCTCTTTAGCGGTGATGATCCTAAGCATAACCTCACCCATATACCTATCTATGATATCTTTATCTACCTCTACATCTACCAAAACCTTAAGCTCCTTATTCACATTATCTATTCTATCTCCAATATTGCATAATTTATTGCCGCTGTATATCGCCATATCTATTCTCCAAGTATTTGGAGTTTTGGATAGAAATACCCTTCCTCTTCTAATACTATCTAGTACATCCTCTACCGTCGGTCTATCTACAAATACCCACGTAGTAGGAGTAGCTAGCTCAACGTCGCTTCCACCATGATAATCGCTCCCACCAACGATGGGCATAACTAGTCCCTCTGTGAGTAGCTTATGCCACCAACTAACTGCGTGTGCATTCCACGTTACGGGAGTGGGGCCATTCCATACCTCAATTAAATCGAAACCCCTTAGCTCTTTGTACTTGAAGTCGCATCCAATACAATTGGCATCAAAATTGAATGGATGATTTAGTGAGGCTAGAAGACCTTCCCTATGGATTTCATCAATAAGATTTCTAAAATCATCTAAGTTCCTCCTTCTAAAGTCAAACCATTTTGCGCCCCATGTATTTATATGCCCATAGTATGTCGTGATTTCGATTCCCGGTATTACCAGTATATCAGGACACTCAGCTAATTTAATTTCAGATATTTGGCTTAGAGTATTGTGATCTGTTATAGCTATATAATCGAGATCCAGCTTTATAGCCTTAGAAATTAAGCTGCATACATCATCCCTACCATCACTATGAACAGTATGCACGTGCAGATCGCCCTTAATCCACCCACTACTCAATCCACGTTCTTTCTTTTCCATGCAGCTACATTTCTTTTCACTCAAATTAGTGATACGATGTTTAGACATCTTAATAACGATCCTGTACTTACATCCACACTCTACAATTCTAGCAAGACCAAGCACTACGGACCAGGTACCTGGATACACCTCTCCAGCTACATAACCTGGTATTGCATGCAAATTATCTATATAGAGTTTTGTTTTTGATGACCCGCTCCAACCTCTAAACGCATTTTTTGAATCAATCAAACCAATATCTATGATGCAGCCCCGCTCTCGATCAAAATCATACTCAATTTCTATAGAGGTGTATCCATTAGGTAGAGTAAATTGTATATACCTGTAATCAGAAATCTCTTTATCTCTGGGGTATAGAATACCGTTGAACTCTTTTATGATAGATTCTCCCAAGTGCGCCACCAGATACACGAGATGTTTATCGGATGTTGCACTGCACTGAGATAAAAACTTTCCTGCGTTCACGGCTTTCAAGTTCTTCTACTAAATTCACTCTATTTCAGAACCCGCAAGGCCACAGTGATTATACTTTAAATATTTCTTCAGCTGATAGTCGATACCTGTGGGGTGTTGGAAGTGGTACTTCGGATAGCACTACAGCTGTACTCTCTAAGGCATGAACTCCAGGAGTCTTTCGAACGCGTACTTGAAGATGTATCGAGTATAGGTTTTGAGGGTGTTGAGTTTGCTGGTCTCTATGGTAGAGATCCTACTGGGCTGAGAGAGCTTCTGTACAAAATTGGTTTAGAGGTTGCAGGTGCCCATACTCCAGTTAATACTCTTATTGGACCAGAATTAGAAAAAACTGTAAGGCTGCATATAGCACTTGGAAATAGGTACCTTATCATACCAGGTCTTCCTGAGGAGTTGAGAAAGACGAGGAACGACTGGATAAAATTTTCAGAGATATTAGATAGTATTTCTGGAAGACTCGTACGGCACGGAATGAGGGTGGGGTACCATAATCACAGAATAGAATTTACTGCAATTGAGGGAGAGAAACCTTGGGATATAGTGTTTAGCCGGACATCTAGAGATGTCATTATGCAGCTTGATGTGGGACACGCGCTTGCTGCACAAATCAATGATAACGAAATTATAGAGATTATTAGGAAGTACAGAGGAAGGGCTGTGACAGTACATGTTAAGGAGTATTCAAAGAGAAAAGCAGTAGAATTGAAAAGTGTTGAGAAGGGTTATGAGGTAGTTATCGGAGAGGGGGAAACTAGGTGGGCTGATATACTGAAGGCATTAAGGGACTACGGTGGAACTGAGTGGATTATAATTGAACAAGAAGTCTATCCGTACAAGCCACCTATAGAGTCTATAAAGAGATCCTTTGTATTTATAAGTGAATTGCTCAAAACACTGTAAATTAAGAGCAAGACTCACTCCAATAAATGAGCCATCACACTGCTGCTCAGAGATTAAGAGAGGGTTATTGCAAACCCTTGGGAAATTTATAGCCTTGGAGGCAAAACGCGCACGGTATCTACCAAAACCATCTACATTGCCATCTAAACCATGGGCTACGAATAAAAGGTTTAGCAACTATGAGAGCGCTATGCTTAAATCCTCATGAAAGATTTTCCAGAAACAATTAATCAACTCAATGTCAAGCAATTGCATCTTCCTACAGAGAAATTTGCGCTAAGACAGCTTCCTCCATATTTAATGGAGTGGTGTCACAGTCTCGCTTTTTAACAAGCAAGCCTCTTACTGTTAAGATTCAACGGCTCAGTTAATAATTAATAAAAAAATTTTAATTTTGCCTGGAATAAACTTTCTGGCGATGCCTTATATGAGGTTTAAAGTTGAAGGTATACTCACAGCACTGCTAACACCATTAACAAGAGATGGTGATCTATGTGTAGAGTGCCTTGAATCATTGATAAAGTTTCAGATAGGTAAGGGCATTAGTGCGCTATTTCTAACAGGTACATATGGGGAGGGTGTTATATTATCCAGTACTGTCAAGCAGAAGATCTACAAGTACGCTCTCGAATTTTCATCCAGCAAACTCACTCTCCTCCCACATGTTGGTGGAGCCGATCTAGAATCTATAACCTCTGTAGCTAAATTTGCTAGCGATCTTGGCTACAGTGTGGTTAGCGTCGTTGGACCTATATACCATAAACCTACTAAGAGAGGTTTGGCAGAATTCTTTAGCCACATATCATCAAAGGCCGACGTAGATATTGTTATTTACAATAATAGAGGTAGGCAGGGCTATAACATATCGCCAGACGATTTTGATTATATATCTAGGGAGGTGCCAGCCGTTGTAGGTATAAAGGATACCAGCTATGATATTGAACAGATGATTGAATATGTTAAAAGGTTTGGAGCAAAATACTTCATAGGAGGGGCTGGCGATAACCTTCTCTATGTTACTTTCGCAATAGGTATGCCTGCACATATATGTGGAATGTCAAATGCGTTTCCAGAAATTGCTATAGAGTTGTATAGGGCTGTGAAAAATGGAGATCATAATGCTGCTCTAGATCTTCAGTACAAGATTACTAGGATTAGAAAGGTGTTAGCTAAATTTAATCTGGAGACTCAGGAGCTACTAAGGGAGGTGCTGAAATTTAGAGGTCTGAACCCAGGATACCCACCTATCCAAATGCGTGAAGGTTTGGAGGCTAGGCAAACTGAAGAACTTAGAAGATCTCTCGAACAAATTGTCGGGGAGTACTTGGTAAGGTGACCATTGGTGGTTATAAAAATAGCTATAGTCAACTCTAAATCGTTTGGAGCTTACACCAATGCCGTAGACAGGCTGAGGAGAGTGGGCGAGATTATAAGAATTGATGTCCCTAGGGATATATCTGGCACAGAGCTAGCTGAAAAACTTAAAGGTGTACATTTCATTGTGGCCAGCGTCACTCCATTCTATACAAGAGAATTTTTTGAAAATAACAAGGATGTTGTAATGATCGTAAGACATGGTATAGGCTATGACAATATAGATGTTAAGGCTGCTGAAGAACACGGAGTTATAGTTGCAAGAGTTCCCGGGTGGAGGGAAAGAGAAGCCGTGGCCGAACTTACAATAGCACTAATGCTTGCTGCTATTAGAAGGGTTGTAGAGTCCTCCAACAGCGTAAGAGCTGGTAAATGGCATGAAAGGGCAAAGTACGTAGGCAAAGAGCTGCCGAGTCTCACCATAGGTGTTGTGGGGTTCGGCAATATCGGATCTAGAGTCGCTGCAATTCTTATAAACGGTTTTAATTCTAAGGTTATCGTGTATGATCCGTATGTACCTAGAGCGTATGTAGAGAGGCTTGGATGCGTATATGCAGAGAGCGTCGATGAGCTGCTAGCTCAGAGCGACGTAATAACACTTCATGCAATTTTGACAGATGAAACTAGACACATGATTAATAGAGAGGCATTTGAGAAGATGAAAGATGGTGTTATAATAGTTAATACAGCTCGAGGAGAACTTATAGATACTCAAGCCCTTATCGAGTACATAGAGAAGGGAAAGATAGCAGCTGCTGCTCTCGATGTTATTGAAGGTGAGCCTATAGATGAAAAACACCCCCTCCTGAAATACCAAAATGTCATTGTAACCCCTCATATAGGAGCCTATACATACGAATCCCTTGTAGGGATGGATGAAGCCGTTGTGGAGGCCATCGATAATTACCTGAATAATAAACCCATTGATGGTATCGTCATAATGCCCAGAGAGAGGAGGGCACTAAGAGTTAATTGAGGCTTGCAGTTTTTCCTCCTTTCCTTCAGTCAATTCCACTATAAAACTTTTAAGCCTTTCAATACCTTCAGCAATGGCGCCATCATTTAAGGCAAAGCTTATCCTAATAAACTCTGCACCAGCTCTCTCGGGAAACACTGTACCTGGTAGTACGATTACATGCTTTCTCTCAACAAGTTGCTCTACAAATTGCTCTGAGGACATACCTATCGACCTTAGTATGCTGCCCATGTAGGGAAAGAGATAGAAGGTCCCCTTGCTAGGCCATACTTCAACTCCCTTAATCTCTCTCAACTTCTCTATCGCTAGATTCCTTCTCTTTTCAAAGAGTCTTATCATATCTTCAATTGGCTTCCACGATCCCTTTAAAGCTACTATACCCGCCTTCTGCACAAATGATGTAGCACATGACCATATGTTTACTGCTAGCCTGGTTATTTTGGATGCTACTTCGCCTCTAGCTACAAGGTAGCCAAGCCTCCAACCGGTCATTGAGAATGTTTTTGAGAATCCGTTTACATAAAGCAGGTGGTCTCTCCAATCTGCAAAACTTATGAAGGACCTTAGCCTACTTTCATCGTAGAGAAAGTTATCGTAGATTTCGTCAGCGAGTATGAGGAGTTTGTTTTCGACGGCAATTCTATAAACCTCATCAATTTGCTTAGAATTGAATAGAGCACCCGTAGGATTGTGAGGATTATTTATAACGATCATCTTTGTTCTATTCGTTACAGCCCTCTCTATACCATCGAGATCTAGCTCAAAACCTCTATCCTCACCCAACCACTTGAGTGGAACGTATACAGGCTTAGCCCCAAGGAATCTAACTATCTCTGGATATGCTGGAAATGATGGTTCTGGGACAATCACCTCATCACCAGGCTCTATATAGGAGGCAATAGCTAAGAAGATGGCCGGTTTAGCCCCGGGAGTCACTATAAGCTCGTCAGCCTTGACGTCCGATCCGTATCGATCATTTAGATATTCTGCTATAGCCGCCCTTAGCTCCGGTATTCCCGAGGTCTCAGTGTACCCCGTAAAACCACCGTCGAGAGCCCTCTTAGCCTCATCGACAATATGTTGAAAGGTTGGAACGTCTGGCTGTCCTACTCCAAAATTTATTACCTTAAAGCCGGCCCTGGCTATCTCCCTAGCTCTAGCTATGTATCGAAACCCTGCTTCACCACGAAGTGAGTTGATCACACCTTTAAATAACTTCATTGTTGGCGGTTCTATCTCCATATATCCGTACCTAGCATAGTAGGTGGGTATTGAGTCGAGAATAAAAGGGTTTCTAGATACGATATTTCAGTTAGGTGAAGATTGTATGGAGAAAGGTGTTGGAATAATAGGTTTCGGAAGGATGGGGAGAGCTATAGCCGTGGGCCTTATGAATAGAGGTGCAAGCCCGTATAGCATTATTGTATGTGATAAGGAGCCAGCTGCCCTTCAGCAGGCCAAGATACTGGGGGTGAGAATTGCCCCAAGCATGACAGAGACTGTGCTAAATAGCGACCTAGTTATACTAGCTGTGAAGCCTGGTGACATTATCAAGGTTGTTGATGAGATTTCAACCATAGCTGAAAACAAGGTTGTGATTTCTATTGCGGCTCTGATCCCCCATAGAACCATCAAGAACCGTCTGCCCAGATCCCACGTATATAGAGCGATGCCAAACATAGCTGTGGAAGTTAATAGTGGATTTATAGCGCTTACCCCACGTGGAGAGATGGATTTTGAAGTAGAGAAGTTCTTTCAGTACCTAGGTGACGTTGTATGGGTTGATGAGGAGACACTCGATATGCTCACACTTATATCAGCATCAGCACCTGCCTTACTGGCTGAGATAGCCGATGCACTTATATTGGCTGCCCTTAAATCAGGCATACCGTATGCTATTGCTAAAAAGGCGATCTCCTCACTATTTAAAGGCACCGGAGAGATGTTAAACAATAAATCTGTGTGTGACATAAGGGATAGCGTCATAACCCCTAGGGGGGTCACCATAAGGCTTATAGAGAAGTTCTACACCCATGACGCAAAGTCAAAATTGCTAGAAGTACTGTCACACACCATTGAAGAGTACTTGTCTATGCTAAATGAAGCTAGAGATAAATATAAATAGCTCTCTATCACTATAATAGCAAAGTCTCTGGTTATACAGCTATGGTGTGAAAATGCCTGTAATGTACAGATGCTCAAACTGTGGAAAACTCTTGTACTACTATATAACTGGATTCAATGATGATTCAACAGGTATGAGATCTATTAACGATATAGTCAACCTCTATATGGGTGTGTGTCCATACTGCAGAAAACCTCTGCCAAAGAATAAACTGAATGGTATAGATATAAGAGCTGTAGAACAGATTATAGAAAAAAGTAAAGATGCAAAGAAGATGTGAGTAGGACGGCATAAAAAGTAAAAGCCACAATTAGAGATCACCATAGCTACGATCCTCTTACGATACGATGCAATTACCAATTTAAATGTTGTCTGAATTAAGGACAAGGTTATTAAACTATCTAATGCCTAATTAGTTTAAGGATGATGAATGGGACCCTCTATGACTGATGAAGATGGTTAGAGATTCTGACAATCGATTAATCCTTGAGATAAACCCTACATGCCCAGTTGAAGATAAGTGTGCGTGAATCAGCATCGAGGGGTTAGTATCGAGATAAAACTGGGCTTTAGTATTACCATCTTCACTTCACAGCTGACCTTGACCGTGCATTATTCTTGCTAGATTTCCTAGACCTACGTATGTTAGCACCCAGGCGATCAGCCTCATAACGTTTATAATGATGTCAACAAACAACCCTGTAAAAGATATGGCTGCAGCTAAACCAGCAATAGTTACAACTATGAAAATCACGGCTGCTGCTAGAAGTGAAGCCTCATTAAATGTGCTGTGAAGTTTAAAGAGAAGAATTATCAACCCTATGGTTCCAACCAAGCCATAGGAGGTTCCCCATTAATATGACTATTAGTCCTCCAGATAGTGGTGCTAATAGTCTTTTGTGATTCATAGGATTTGAAAGTATTGATTCACCATTTATTGTGGGGAGTAACGCTATGGCTAGAACTATCACCAGGGTTCCAACTACTATAGTCACCAGCCCTCCTACATAGCCGGTCTTCATGAGCAGTGAGGCTGTTGAATACTCCTCCCTCTACTTCCTCAGCTTGCTCGACCTAGGAGTAATTTTTAGGTAAACTGCATATACTGTGAAGATAAGGGAAGCAATACAGAATACTCCAATAACTACGGCTACCGTAATCAATGGAGTCGTGATCTCAGCAGGCTTGGTAAATCCATGGAAGGCATTGTTCTATGAGCTGCTATTCCGGTTGGTAGCACAATTAGTAATGGAAGGATGAGAATGGCCGTCAAAAATGCCAGTATTAATGAAATTATACTCACTACAATCATGGCTAGTGATCCACTTCTGAAATCTTTATACCTTTAACGACCGAATCTCTAACGTCCTCATCAACACTCATGTGTCTTCCCACAACAGAGTACGCAAATTCTCCCCGATATATAAATGCTAGGTGGGCAGTCCAAAATAGAGATCTTGGTTAAATCGTGGAAGCCTTCCCTCAGTGTTTGATGGAGTTTGAGAGATTCAATTATGAAAGCTTAATTATCTTTACTAATGCATAGTAGTAGGCGAAGGCGATAGGATGACGGTGACAAATAGAGATATTGAAAGCATTGTCAATACCATTACGGAGTGCATTGATGAGAATAAGCTCGAGGAAGCTGTTAAGCTATTTGAGGCTCTGGATCCTCCGAAGGCAATGGATGTGGTTATTAGGCTTGGTAGCGATGAGAAGAGGAAACTATTCGCTTCTTCAAACCTCAACAATCTTACCGAAGTTCTAGCACGTCTACCTGATGAAATTATATATGAAATCTCTTCTGTTAAGGGCGTTGACGATATGGCTAAAATATTATCGAAGTTGCCTATCGATGAGGTTGCTGACGTCCTCTTTAAGCTTCCGTCAAGAATGAGGTTTGAAATTCTAAGAGTTCTTCCAAGCGATCTCTCATCTGAGGTTGCTAGAGTTATGAAGTTTTCTCCAGAGAGCGTTGGAGGTGTAATGACCACACAGATACCTGTTTTTGAAGAAGATCTAACTGTAGGTGAAGCTATTGATCTATACATACAGAAAAGTCGGCTTGGCCTGTACGATAAGCACAGTTATATATACATTGTTGATAAAAATAGAAAGCTTGTTGGTCACATAGATGTAAGGATCCTCTTGACTAAACCAAGAAATATGAAGCTGGGTAACTGCATGGAGAAGGTGCCAGTGTTTGTAGATCCTTTTAGCGATCGAGAAGAAGCTGCTAAGGTAGCTGTTGCCTACGATCTTATAGAGGTCCCGGTCGTAGATTTTGATGGAAGATTTCTAGGTATTGTATCACTGGACGATATACTTGATGTTATGATCAGCGAGTACTCTGAGGACTTACTAAAATACGGTGGTTTCATAGAGACTATAAGAGGTAGCTATATAGCCACAAGCCCATTCAAGCTCGCTCTAAGAAGGGCCCCTACACTACTATACCTCTATCTCATAAACATTGTCACCGGTGGAATTACAGCACTATTTGAAAACGTTATAGAGAAAGTAACCCTACTTGCAGCATTCATGCCCATGCTGGCAGACAATTCCGGTAATGTTGGTTCTCAAGCCTCTGCATTAATTCTGAGAAGTCTTGTTACAGGGGAAATCAAGTTATCTGGAAGCGATTTAATGAAGATATTGTTAAAGGAATTCATAACGACGAGCATCATGCTTATTCTACTAGCCCCTTTAGCATTTACTATAGGATTCTCCCTACCCTACATATCAAAGTGGGATCTGGGATACGCCGTGGGTATAGCATCGATAGTAACGATTGCCCTAATAGCCTCCTGCTATGTATCAGATGTAGTAGGAGCTCTATTGCCAATACTTCTAGCTAAGTTGAAAATAGATCCTGCAACAGCGTCAGCTCCAGTGGTTACAAGCATAGGTGATATAATTACGGTAACGGTCTACTTCACCATAGCATCTCTAATATTTAGACTATAATGAAATAAACATACTGCATCAATGGAATCTTATAAAATGAAAACATAACCATAAAAATAGTTACCCTACCAAAGTGCTTCACAAGCCACGTAAGATCTAACTTGCATACATAATAACAACCAGTTAATGTGGATTGAGAAACGCTTTAAATAAGTTTGCATAACAATATCACTCAACATGATGCGCAGTAGTGAATACAATGATTGTCGTAGCAATATTGGCCGGAGGCATGTCATCCAGGTTTTTAGCAGGTGACAAGCTGCTTTACCCAGTAAGAGGAAAACCACTAATTAGATATGTGGTTGATTCTTTAATGATGTGCAGATACGTATCGAAAGTTATAGCCATCTCCTCACAAAGTAATATAAATAGCATTAATGAACATGTGGAGACTGTGCAAGACCCTTTTCAAATTGGTCCTTTAGGAGCTTTATATCTAGCTCTAAGGATGTTTAGCGAAGTCTTTGTAGTTGGGGGAGATATGCCCTTTATAAACTGTGCATGTCTGTACACTATTTTGGAGAAATGTGGATTTGATGGAACCATCTCTGCATGTATGCCACAGTGCAATGACTATCTAGAACCCCTTCTATCACTATATAGAAGATCTATGATAGGTATAATAGAGTACGGTATAGCAAATAGAATACTGAGCTTGCAGAAACTTATAAAAATATTTAGGGTCTCGATAAAGACCATCAATATTTGTAATTCAAGTGAATTGAAAACATGCCTCACCAATGTAAACTCCGTGGAGGACGTACACTACAGATTACATCAGATATTACTCTGATAAAGTAGGGACTGATTGAGTGAATGGGTTTGCACTGTACTACTCTAGCACGCTGTGAATGCTATCTATACTTGCATAGAGTAGATATTCAGTTTTACATCTTCGTCTCTATGTATCTGATTAAGTGTCTCTAGAGCCTTCTCACCAAGCAGTCTTAAGTTGCTACTCCATACCACTAGCGATGGTGTGAACTCCCTCGTATCCAGGTCCACCGCTATGCTAAACATCCAATCCGAACCAAGTAATATAATAACATACTTTCCATTTTTATATTTGGAGTAGAGATATTCAATTATTCCAAGTATTTCCTTTGGACCGTTTAACTTGATAGTTTTTCTCTCCACTATAGGATACTTTATTGCTGCCGAAATAGCTGTGATTTCAGCAAGCCCATCAAGAAACGATTCAAATGCTCTACTTATTTTAAAAGCATGCTGGTCCACATTACTACTGCTCTTTTCTGTAATTTTCCTCTCATACATTTTAATACCACTCTTAATTGCGCTGAGAATTGATGAACATAAGTGGCTGTGCTCCTTTTTTATACACTCAAAATACCACTCGCCCCCCTTCTGATATAGTCTAGCGACCACCTCTAACATTCCTCTCTCTGTCTGTATTCCAAAGCTGAAATTATCGTTTCCAATCATATATATCTTTACATTGTATATTGTTTCAAGCTTCTTTATAAAACCCTTTCTACTTTTAAATAGGACTGTGCCCTCCATATCATTTACGGTAAATCCTAGTCTGGAAAATAGTTCATACATTTCATCTATTTTGCTTATCGGTAGTGTGCCACTGTACACTTTTACTGCGGACATGTTTAGTAACCGTAAGTTGGTGCTCGTCAGCCTCTCTCCTATGTGTAGCCGGCTAAACAGATTAATAAACGCTTATCCTGTTACACCCAACGTGTTCTGACCCTATTGATTAAAAGATTACATTCTAACGATCTGTGAAGCCCTGTATTCTGATCAGCTCATCTTTTAACCTACAGAGCGGTTTTCCAAGGCTTTCCAGCCTAAGGAGCCTCTCTTTAAAATAGCTAGCTCTTTTGCCATCGAGCGTATACCCACCTACTTTACCATTAGATTTTATTACTCTATGACATGGTACAGCTATAGGATTTCTATTCTCTTTAAGAATTCTAGCAATGTATCTTGGGCTTAACCCTACAACCTTAGCTACATCACCATATGTTGCTACACATCCTAATGGTATTAATTGTATTAATGCGTACACGATTTCGGCTATATCGTTTTTCGTAGCCCTCCTTACAACAGTGACACCTTTATGAACCTCAACTACAAAGAATGTCATGATAGAGTTAGCCCATGAAGTCTTTTATAAACCTCCCATTCTCGTATACGAGATCTCCATCAGCATACACCCTACCCTTCCTCATATCTTTAATCATGTCCCAATGTATAGATGACCTGTTAATACCACCTGTTCTCAAATATGCTGCTCCTAGTGCTAAATGTATGGTGCCTCCAATCTTTTCATCAAATAGGATTTCCTTGGTAAAGCGTGTTATATCATAGTTAAGTCCGAATGCTAATTCACCAACTCTCTTTGCGCCCGCATCTACTTCTATTAGCCTCTTTAAAAATTCTTCACCCTTTAGAGCTGAAGCACCAACTACTTCACCCCTTCTAAACTCTAGCTTGATACCCTCAACCTCAACGCCATTGTATATTGCTGGGTAGCCAAACACTATCCTCCCCTCAACGCTATCTTCATGAGGCGCTGTAAAGATCTCTCCCCCAGGCATATTATGTTTTCCATCATCGTTTATCCAGCTCCTTCCTCCGATTTTGACCATCAGATCCGTATCACTATCAATAATTCTGAGCTCATCAACTCTACCAAGAAGAGCTATCACCTTTTCCTGTGCTTTTGCCTGGTGGATCCATGCATCAACAGGATTCTCGTTATGGAGCTTAACAGCCCTATAGACAAATTCTTCAAAATCGGTAATCGACATGCCGGCTTCCTGTGCCATTGCCTTAGTTGGATACGGTGCTACAACCCAACGTAGACTCCCTGTAGCATCCCTTTTCATAAATATTTCCCTAATTTCGCTCATTGCCTTAGATCTAATTCTTATTCTATCGGGGTCAATGCCTATGAGGGGCTTCGAGTGCGTGGGTGATAGAATGCTTATTCTTACGTCTATCCTCTCCATTATGAACCTGTCTATTGGTGATGTATAGCTCAAGAGTTCATGTGGCGCATACCTATACAGTATTTCAGTCAAGATGTCATCAGTCAAAATAAGCCTTGGATAGCCTCCTCTCATAACTATACCCTTCCACAGTTCTCTAACTAGTGGAAAAGCCTCAGTAGATGCATACAGCGCCACCTCATCAAGCTTCTTAACTCCCACACAGTAATCTAAAATGAGCTTAGAATACTTAACTAGATCCAATCTCTGTACCCCCATCCATATAATACTTTCAACTCTGGCAATAAAAAGCTATATGTGGATTGTGCACACCGTTAGATTTAGGCTCAATCTAAAATGCTAATATGAGTCTAAGTGTGTATACAATTACAATATTTATTACTAAGTGAAAAATAATAATGTACGCAATCTGTGAATAGACTGCTATAAGCTAATAAAGTTATAAAGATTGCTAAGCACAGTAAGTTGGTTGTATGAGCGTTCATGTACTTTACAGTGATGTGTTTTACCTACATAGACCGTTACCCGGAGCATACCATCCTGAAAATCCCAGCAGGCTAGACGTAGCAATTAGCGCTATAAAGAGAGTTTACATGCCTCAAAGAATAATCGTGAACAGTAGGATCAACTACAGTATTGATTACCTTCACTATATCGCTAAAGTCCATGACGCAAGCTATATAGAGCTGATCAATAGTCTCTGCAGTACTGGTAACACATACATAGATAGCGATACTTACATCTCAAGAGATACATGTAGAGTTGTTGAAGTGGCTGTAGCGGCATCTATAAAATCAATTGAAATAGCGTTGAGCCAAAGCGATACACTAGTATTTGCATTAGTCCGTCCCCCAGGGCACCATGCAGGTAGGTATGGAAGAGCTATGGGTGCACCCACACAGGGTTTCTGCATATACAATAATATTGCAGCCGCCGCTCTATACGCCGTTGATAGGGGTTATGCACCAATTGCCATAATGGATATAGATGTGCATCATGGTAATGGAACACAGGAAGTTTTCTGGTACGAACCGACCGTAATACACATTGACATTCATCAGTATGGCATATATCCAGGCACGGGCTCTATAGATGCCATCGGTGGTGGGGAAGCCAGGGGGACAAAGATCAACATCCCTCTCCCTCCCTATTCCAGGGATGACGACTATCTTTATGTTATCAATGAAGTCTTAACGCCGGTCATGGAGGCTGTTAAACCTAGAGCTATAGCTGTGTCAGCAGGCTTCGATGCATACAGGGGTGATGGTCTTAGCGAAATGGAGCTCACACAAAAGTTCTATGGCTTCTACGGTATGTTACTTAGAGCACTAAGCAAGAAAATCGGCATTGGTGTAGCTGCAGTCCTTGAAGGTGGCTATAGTGTTGGTTTGAGGGATGGTATACCATCCTTCATAAATGGTTTTCTTAGTGATTTCAAGAAGTATGAAGAGGAATTGAAAGCAATTTCACCCTCTAGAAAGACGGTTGAGATTGCTATGAAGATTAAAAATGTTCTAAAACCATTTATGTCAATCAGCTAGCTCAAAATAACAGTAGATAGACATGAGGAGGTAATATTATTGTGAATGAATTTCGTAGGTCCAAATTCACTTGAACTGCCCGTGAAAAATCTCTTCTAATCTATGAGAAAAGAGAATCTCGATATAATCAAGCCTGCTGGTTTTATGGTGATAAGCATTAGAACTGCGCTATTTAATTTACACAGCATCACTCTAGCTGCCTTTTCAATTCATATACAGCATGCGGTGCCAATTTACATATTATCTCACTTAGTGCGAACTTTACCGCATTAGGGTTCCCCGGCACTATAAAAACGATAGAATCTTTAACGATGTACGCCGTAGCCCTTGAGAGATACGCAGCAGCACCTACTTCTCTATGACTAAGGAGTCTAAATAGCTCTCCAAACCCAGGCAGCTCTTTCAACGCTATCTCTCTAACGGATTCAACACTCACATCTCTACGGCTTATACCCGTACCTCCAGTAACAACAATAACATCACATCTCGCTGTACACTCTACAACTCTTCTCTGAATCTCTCTAACATCGTTTGGAACAACTGTGTAGGTGGATACCAGTGCCCCCTTGCAGAGAATGGGCACACTATTGACAATAGGCTTTACATCATCATCTTTAAGCCCCTTATATACAGAGTCACTAGTCACTATGAAACACATTCTGTAGCTCTCTACAACATAATCTCTATGGCCCACGATCCCTCACCACTATATGGGCCCCGGCATCATTGGCGGTACGTGGTACAGCGATTCCTCAACAACTATTTCCTTATCCTTATTAACAGCTATGTAGAGCGCTATCATTGTTATTATGCTGCTTGAATATGAGAGTGGAGAGACTATATTTCTTCCCGTTTCACCTGCCAAATCCTTTGATGAGAGGTTGACTTCATAGGCAATATTCTTATCAACGCCTACAACAACGTTCCACATAGGTGAAATTTTTAGAACGTCCGTCACGATCCTTCCACTGAAGCGGATGAGAACCCCATAACCATCGTACGAAGCCACACCGCTGATTTTAATGGTTATACGCACACCCTGCTCCGATCTTACTATCATTGTATCTGATAGTGTTATCTCTGATGATGGTGGTCCATTGAATAGGCCGGACCAGTAAAGTCGATTGAAAACAACCCGCGGATCATCCTTAGATGGAGTTATTTTGTCTCCCGTCATTGGAGTAAATGCCGCCTGATCTTCACTGTAGGTTTCCCGATCTATATTCCACACATTTATGTTAACTACATATGCACCTCTAAGGTTTGGTGCTACAAGTGCTGAATATACGCCTCCAGCCATAACAGCTATCAACAGTATTGCCAAGATCGTTTTGGTGATTTTTCCTAGACCTATGGGCTCCATCCATGTAGTGTATATTCTAAAGAACCCGAAATCTTCTGCGAAACTGCTTGCGGATTTTCTCTTAGATAGAGCATAGATAGATGCGATACCTGCTACAAAACCCCCCACATGTGCAAAGAACGCAACGCTTCCAAACCTCATATATCCATAGACAACCTGAAGTGCAAACCAGAATAGTAGAAATGCTGAGGCAATGGTAGTGAAACAAAGTGGTACTATGAAGAGGAAGTAGCAGATGGATAGTCTTCGCCTGGGAAACAACATTAAGTATGCACCGAGGATGCCACTGATTGCACCTGAAGCACCAACGGCTGGTATAATGAGGTTGAGGGGTCCCCAAAGGGGAATGAAGCCTGTATGAAAAACTATTGCAGACAATCCGGATGCGAAATATAGTAGTGTAAATTTAACGCTCCCTAGAGTATTCTCCAGCTCCTTACCAAACATGTAGAGAAACCACATATTGAAGAATATGTGAAATATATCACCATGTGTAAACATGCTCGATAATATTCTATACCACTGCTCTGGATACTGAAGAAGAACTGGGACGTAGGCCAATACATCTATCCATTCATTAGATGTGGAGTAGAAGAAGTTTTGAGATGATGTTACAAGGTACACAATGGTATTTAAAGCGATGAGCAGGTATGTAGCCCACGGTCTTCTTCTCTTTTCCCACCACAGCAGCTCATAGGACATCCAGTACGTACCTCATTGACTCGGTTATAGATAAATATCTTTAATGCCGTATAAAAGTATTATCAGCCTACGCCCATATACAGCAATGCTAAACATGAACGATTACACCAGGTTTCCATAATGGTACTCCACTATACACTGATACTGGGTAGCACTTAGCTACAAACAGGTATATGATTGGCCTCCCTATGACGTTCTCCACTTCAGTTAAATACTCGTAGTTCGCCATACCCTTTGATATAATCACATCTGCATTAACTACAGCGTCGATTACTTCCTTCTTAACATCAGAGAGAAATATGCTTGAAGCATCGATACCTGAGTCTATTACGCGACTAAAACTTTTCTCTAATTCAGCATAGGGTGCGTCGTTTATGGATACATCATTCTGGAAGGCTCCACCCTTAATAACTGCTGTTACATTCTTACCACTACTCTTGAGAACATCAGCAAGGAGTCTATCTAGGACAGCCTCCCCAGCATTATCGAGAATCACAACTATGTTTCTCGCTTTTTCAATGATTTCCAAAGCAGCATTAATATCCCCATGTATTTCCAGTGTGAGTGTCTTTCTTAACAATTCTGCTGCTTCGGGAGGTTTATAGTTTACAACACCCATGTCCAGCAGATTTCCAGCTATAGAGAATTTTATAGCCATCAATAGTTTCTCTCTGAGATCTCCTAACATTGAAATCCATTCACTAGCTTCCCGATAAGCATCTAAGAGCTTCTTATGAAGCTCTATTTTAAATCTTAGATACGGATCCTCAGTATCCGAAAGTCTTTTAACTAATCTAAATAACTCTGTTGCAATATATGTTGGTATGCACCTTGCACTATTTTTATCATCACATGAGGACAGCAACCTATTCAATTCCTCAACAACTCTCCTCATTGCCTCAATTCGCTCACCTTCACTGTTAAACAGCATTGATATCTCTCTATACCTAACCTGCAGCTGGCATGATATGCATTCAGCATAGAGCTTCATTGATATACCCTCCATTGCCGCCTGGTTAATTGGATATATTATAGAGATTGAACTTAAAAGTGTGGTACTCGTAACATTCTCCAACGAGTGTGATATTGGAGTACACCTAGACACTCTCTTTCTCTACTAAACTCTAGCAGCAATATACATGCTGGACAAGCTGTCTAGAATCTAGAAGTATTTACTTACTTTTCAATCCTCCTTTAAGGGTCACGTTAAGCTTTAATACTTCTAATCCATCTCTAATTCTTAATGCAGTAGATATAACTATAGATATATCTATAGTATAGGTGGATGGATTGAAAAGAGCTGACGATGGACTCATTACTAAGTACAGGGATAAAATACTGCACGGCTCATTATACAGAGTCTTAATTTGGCTTGGACTACCCATAGTCTTAGTTCAGCTGGTTAACATCTCCTACAACCTTGCAGATGCATTCTGGCTTTCACAATACTCAACAGTCACCTTAGCGGTACCGAGGCAGGTTTGGCCTACATTCATGCTTTTTCAAGCACTTGCTATGGCCCTAAGTGCTGCAAATCAGACCCTCATCTCGCAGTACGTTGGAGCAAAAATGTATAATGAAGCTGCTAGGGTTATCAGACAGTACCTCACAGTTTCAACATCATTTGGTGCAATCTTAGGTATCTCCTACTATCTACTCAGACCCTTAGTGTTTTCATCAATAACCACCGTACCACAAGAAATCTACAATGACGTGCTTAGCTACTCTGCTATAATAACCGTTGACCTAACAGCTAGCTACTTCGGTCTATGTTTTACCACAATTCTTCAAAGTATAGGCGATACCAAGAGTCCTGCTGTGGTAAATGGTGTATCAGCGCTCATTAACATCGTTCTAGACCCCTTTATGATACTGGGTATAGGCCCTTTTCCGAGAATGGGTGTAGTAGGAGCTGCAATAGCAACTGTTATAGCACGCATCTCTGGAGGTGCGATACTTGTGCATATTGTCCTTAAGAGATTTTCATTTCTAAGGATAGCATTTACCAGCGCTATAGACGCGTTTTGGGTTAAATCAATGATTCGTATAGGCCTTCCAATACTGCTGATGAATGTGCTAAACAGCACCGCCTTCATGTTCCAGCTTAGACTCATTAATCTTTTCGGTATTGTGGCTTCTACCGCTTGGGGTATAGGCTTTACTACTATAGACCTTGCTGATGCCGTAATGTGGGGGCTTACACAGGCCACAGCAATCGTTATAGGACAGTGTCTCGGAGCTCAAAGCACAGACAGAGCTAAGCTGACTGCAAAGGCTTCGAACACCATCGTTGGTCTAAGCCTTACAGTTGGAGGTGCAGTAACCTATTTGATTAGAGGAGCCATAATATCCCTCTTCCTATCTAACGACAATCCGCTGTCTATGAGCATATACATCGAAACCGAAAGATTCCTCACGTGGGCACTTGGAACGCTTCCGTTCTTTGGCCTATTCTTTGTTGGAATGTCCGTTGGGAGAGGATCTGGACATACACTCTATCCAACAGTAATAGGCATTGTAAGGCTGTGGATTATAAGAATAGGTCTGGGCTACCTGCTCTCCCTATACATAGGGTCGAGCGGTGTATGGATGGCGTTCGGCCTAAGCAATATATTCTCGGGTATAGCCTCACTTATATGGGTTAACAGAGGAGGGTGGGCAAAACCTGTCATAAAGAGGTAGTAGCATAGTCTACCATTGCTAGCAATACCGCTTATAAAAATTAGATGCAGAAACTCTTATCCCTGGTGAGGTTCGTGTCGTCATACGATGCGTGGATAATGAGTCTGGGAACTGAAGTCGTTCAGGGAAGAGTCTTAAACACAAATGCTTCGTATCTTGGTAGGAGACTTACCCTACTCGGTTTTAGAGTTGTTGGAATCCTATCTCTAATAGATGATGTCGATATCATTGCTAGATACATAACGGTAGTTCTACGTGATAGACCTAGAGTCATTGTAACAACGGGAGGTCTCGGTCCCACCTACGATGATAGAACCCTAGAGGCTGTTGCAAAAGCACTCAATAGAAAACTCGCACTAAGCTATGATGCACTCAATATGGTTAAGAGAAAGTATGAAGCCAGAAATATGCCTTTAACTGAA
The DNA here is from genome assembly GCA_025058535.1 of Ignisphaera sp. GTDB lineage: Archaea > Thermoproteota > Thermoprotei_A > Sulfolobales > Ignisphaeraceae > Ignisphaera. The sequence goes on from JANXEL010000030.1 coordinate 30,087, forward strand.
GAGAGAATTAAAATGGCCTATCTACCCGATGGCAGTATTGCTATACCGAATCCCGTGGGTACAGCACCCGGCTGCTGGATTGAAGTGGAGAACGCGATTATGATATCTCTACCGGGTGTGCCTCAAGAAATGGAGGCAATGTGGGAGTCCTGGGTTGAACCAAGACTTAGACTAATAGGTCCTTCAGTATACATTGCTGAAATTTTGATGAAAATTGTTGGTGTCCCGGAATCCTCCCTTGCACCAATAGTGAAAGGTGTTCTCAGGGAAGCTCCGGCTGAACTCTATATAAAATCGCATCCAAAAGGGGAGGAGCTGGGTAAACCGGTAATAGAACTTTACATAATGTGCTCAAGCAGGGAAAAAGAAAAAGCAATGACAACAGCTGAAAACACTGCTAGTAAGATAATGAGTATCATAAAGACCGAGTTTAAAGCATCAGTGGAGGTGCTGACTAGGGGGGTAGTATAACCTTTAGAATTCCCTATAATCTACATCAAACATAGGTGAACCGCAGGATTCACCAGCACCATCAGAGACTGTTACGCTATTAATCAATGCAAATGGAGGACCTCTACTGAGGTTCTCTAAAAACTCATTAATCTGCTCCTCCCCGCCTTCAATACAGATGAGCTCCTTACCCTCCTCTACATCCTTTAGATGGCCTCTCAAACCAAGTCTCCTAGCAAGTAGATATACATGTGCCTTAAAACCCGTACCCCTTAGCACGCCCTCTACAACTATTTTAACGGTTTTCGTACCATAACACCACGAACTGGTGCTAGCACACAATTACTCCCCAATATAAGGATAAAAACGTTTTGATGGTTGTGATCTCCTTAGTATCTTGCAGTATGTCGCCATAGATGGGGAGATCACTTTACTCTATTACCATATGAATTGATGTACACTATTTCCTCTAATGGTTTTCTGGATCTTGGCTCAGGTTTTTCAGCTGGCCAGCCCACTGCTATTATTGCTATTGGCACTTTTTCACTTGGGATATTAAGGATGCGCTGAACCTGCAGCCTCTCCTCATCTCTTAGTATACCCTGCCACACTGTTCCAAGTCCGTAAGCATGAGCAGCTAGCATTATATAGTTTATTGAGTTTGCACAGTCTTGCTGGTATGTATTTGGTGATGATTTAGAATCACATATAACTACTATTCCCACAGGTGCTCCTCTTATTGGTTGAGGCCAAGGGTAGACTTCTGCAAGCCTATTTTTAACTACGCTGTCCGTAACCACTATGAATTCCCATGGCTGTATATTTCTTGCACTGGGAGCGTACCTTGCAACATCGAGAACTTTAAGTATTAAGTCGAGCGGAACTGGCTCATTTCTATACTTTCTAATACTTCTTCTCGTTCTTAGGAATTCTATATATAGATCCACACTTTTTTGCGCCTCCACTTGGCACCCCGTTAGTGATAACTGCCGGTGCTGGTCTATAAAAATCTTGCAGCTCGTAGTAATTATCATGTTTGTTTTGGAATTGTAGACTACTTATTTTAGGTAGCTTTAGAGAGCTATGTGCGATCTAGAATATTTTCGACGATCTGTAGAACGTTTATAGCATTCCTGGGGCTTGCTAACCTACCGTACTTTCCAAACTTTATAGCTTCTATAAAGCTCCTTACCTCTCTCTTTAGCGGTTCCTCACCGCTAAGCTTTAACGTATCGGTTGAACCATTATTCCACTCTATTACAACACTCTCTCTACTGCTGTCGCTCCTAACAAAAGCGTTTGTACCTATCACATCTATCTCCCTAACTTTATACGGTGCCACACCATCAGCATGTATACTGCAGTATATGTTTCTCACATTCAGAACCGCAATGACACTATCATCGGTCTCTGTGTGAAATACCTTCGCCAGTTCAACCCGCCAACTCTCTGCATCTGTGAGAAATAGACATAGATCTATATCGTGTACCGCTAAATCTAGCACTATGCTGGTGCCCTTCAAGTGGTTAGGTCTTCTAGAAAATCTCCTGAATAGTATGAACTGCGGATTGAATTTTGATAGGAATTCTTTAATGAATTCCACAGTGTGACTAAACCTCATTACGTAGCCTACCCCTACAACTACATCCCTGCTGGTTGCCACCCTCTCAATTACCGAGAGGTCTCTAGAGTTTAGAGCTCCAGGTTTCTCAATAAGTGCGTGCTTACCAATACCCACAACTTTTAGTGCAATATCCGAGAGCGTATCTATAGGTGTTGCAATTATGACCGCATCCACATATCTTACGAACTCATCTAAATTACTAAAAGCATACGGAACTCCATAGATTTTAGCAACATCTAGAGCCCTAGATATATCAATATCACAAACAGCTGTAAACTCGAGATCTGAAGATAACTCTCTACTAAGTTCATATACCACCCTAGCATGGTTTCTACCCCATCTACCAACACCAATAATACCCATTCTTATCATACAACACACCCGCTTGTGCCACTAGATAGTGTGCAATAGAGCACCCATATAAATATAAGAATCTACCATATTTTGTTGTGAGACCTCTCACTATTCGATTACAATAATTAAATCTCCTATAGCATTTCGCTAACTGCGTAGTGATTAGCTCTACACTACTTCTTACGACTGGCCCAATTCATAGGCTTTCTCCACTACTAACTATCTTACATGTAACCAATGTGATGGTTTAATACACCACTTCAAAATCAACACAACTGTGTACCGTATCTCCAATAGAACCACTTTAAATTGCTATCTAAAACTCTAGCTCATCTGCATCGGACTTTTGTCGCTGAATAGATGCAACCGACACCTGCGTTCATGAGAGTGCATTTTAATTCAGCGTTATGCTGAGGGAGACGTTGGCTGAAAGTCTTGATCAAAGTAGTAATGGCGGCTTAGGTTGATACACATCTAAAATAGTGTACATGTGGCTGGGCGTGGCATATACATTAAAGTTGGTCGCTACACGGCCATAGTGTAAGAGGCTATCACAGATTCTCTACTTAGAATCAGGTAAACAACTAAGCAAAGGAGAGAATAGCCAAATAAAGGCGGATAGGTACAAATAGCAGTAGAATCAAAATAGGTTCATTACGATCCTAGCCTATTCCTCTGAGGAATAGAGTAAACAAAGTCTTTAATGAGTCTCTTCCTATGAAATCAACTTCCTAATACCCTCTCTCTAACTAATAGAGATAATGCAGACAATGAGTGATGGAGACAACAACATGATAAGAATAATGAGTACACACAGTATTGTATACTCTCGATATTCAGCCAGTGAAAGCCATGTCAAGTGAATTAGTGTGCTGCATAAAACAGCACTTACCACAGCACCAAGATATCTATCCCACTCGGTTCTCAGTGGAACCTCCCACTTGTGTACTTCACCAACTGTTTACTAGCTCTAGCCACATCCTGTGCTGAAGAAAGCCTCCCCGGTACCTTGTACTCAATGATAACGTGCCCATACAGGGCATCCAATCTAGCACCTGAAACGAGAGTGTACTCATAGTGTCCATATTGCGTTATGCCCAAGGACTTGAGGACTTTCTCCTCAATACACCTAGAAACTCCAATCCTCACTCCTTCCTCGTTAGTAGCTCTCCTAATACTGGATTTGAAACAGTTTAGAACATCATCCACATCTATTTGGGGGAAAGCGATTCTGCTACCCAAATCTAATCACAGATAACCAACCACTCCTCTCGTACCAGCTCCAGTGATCCTCAGATAGGCTCTACCCATAAAGTTTCCTAAAAAGCCCTCTAATAAAGCTTATTCTATGGGTGAGACCGGCTTTAAGCCAAACAATTTCTCCTAAGGCTGAAGTCCACCCAGGCTGAGCTACATAGTTGTGTTCTAGGAATCTAGTGAGATTTCCTGCACTGTAAAAAAGGAAGAGGTGGTTAACTCATTTATGCAGGACCGTAGGTGCGGGGGGTGGGATTTGAACCCACGCAGGCCTATGCCATCGGGGCCTAAGCCCGACCCCTTTGACCTAGCTCGGGCACCCCCGCATTCAAATCCCACTTCAGTAGTGTCTTGGATCAGCTTAAATAATTTTATTGCTGTTTACTCACTGTAATTGGAACTCTATTATGTAGATGTATGGATTTGAATTTATTTTCCTACTCCCATATATCCTTGCAAGTGCTCTGTGTAGATCCTCCCTTGTCTTAAAGCCATCCATTTTAATCTCTTCCTCGCTTAGCTCCTCTAACTTCTTTCTACACACCCTCTTTATAACAGCTCTGCCAATTCTTACGCATCCTGCAAATACTTCAACTACATCTCCTTCCTTTAAATCCGTTGAAAGCCTTATTGTTGACCTCTTCTCACCTGTAAGTATCTTACTTATGTAGTCGAATTTGAATACAAGCTTCTTCATATCCAATACCTTTTCGGTACACAGAATCTTTGTACTATTGTTCAGCTGTGGTCTGCTCCTCAAGCTCCTCCGACGTTTTAACAATCAGATACCCATCCCTAACTATATGCACGACGTCTCTCTTCACAACCTCAATTACGATTTCCTTAAAAGCTTCCAGAGGCTTTTCCGATCTTATCTTTACCTCTAATCTTTTTGCCAGACCCTTTACAGCTGATAGACACTCATCCCTTACTACACACACATCGCATCTACATAGCTCTCCCTTGACGAAAACGAATCCCAGCATTTCATCGATAAATCCACCTCTGTTTGGATATATAGTCAATCTGATGCTTCCATCATCGCTGAGCAGAGTGTCGTAGACTAGAAACAGTCTGGCTGCTACGTAAAATCTACCATCTCTATACAGAGCCAGTCCGTTTCTCCTTAAGGAGTGTAGATGCCTGTATATAGCGGTTCGTGAGATGCCTAGAGAGGTGGCTATATCGGAGGCCATCACCATACCTCTCGCCATAAGGGACATTATAGTACACCTCATCTCATTGTTAACACAGCTCTCAAAAGCTCTGTAGTTAATCATTCTAATCAAATCTATCTCAGGATAGTCCTTAGGCACTGAGAGCATTTTAAGTCTCGCAGCATAGTTCTGAACCATTGGAGCCCCCATACCGTAGTCTGTACTGTACTATTATAATATTCTTAACGTTCGTAGGAATTTATAGCTATTCTCCATAATGCTTTTCCTAACCTCATCAAAGCTCATACCCTTCAGCTCTGCAATATATCTGAAGGTTGCTGAAATTTCTCTAGGGTGAAAAACAAAGCCTCTATAGTTGTAAGGAGCATCGCTCTCAACAAGCATTATATCCAGGGGTGCCACCTTTACAACATCTCTATATCTCTGCTGAACTGCAAGAGCCGGGTTCGCCGTAATGTAGTACCCCCTATCTGCGATATCCTTAACTAGGTCTGCAGGACCTGTGTACCAGTGCAGTATGGCTAGAGGAATATCGTTTCTATAGAGAGCATTCAGCACATCGATCCATGCATTCGCTGCATGTATATTTAGTGCTAGACCCCTCTCCCTTGCCATCTCAATAAATCCTCTAAACACTGCATCTTGATATTGTGTGGTATGTGGTCTAAATTTTCTATCCAGACCTACCTCTCCCAGTATTCTAACCATATCGTTCTCAGAAAGCAGCCTCTCTACACCAGCAATTTCACTCTTGTAATCGGGCCCAACGTTCCATGGATGCAGACCAACAGCAGGTATGACCAAGCGGTACCTTTTCGAAATTTCTACTGTTCTGATTGACGAATTGTAGTTGTCGCTTACGGCAATTATGTACATGCTCAAATTCATAATAGATTCTACTTCATCATCTCCATACTCATGGAGGTGGCAGTGCGCATCCATTAATACGCCACTCAATTCATACCCCACTCAACACGAACTCACGTATGGAATCGTTCTTTATATGTATGAATTCGCTGAATGCCTCTAGGGGTATGTGGATAAATCTATCCAGTTTGTACATGGGATGTATCTTACCAGCTACGTTAACTTTATATCCGCAGTAAGGACACTGCATGCCCTCCCTTAAATTGACCTCTAGAATATCAAATCCCATTCTCCTAATAAGAAGTCTGCCACAGTTGGCGCAGTAGGTATTCTCGAATTGGTGCCCAGGCACATTACCTATGTAGACGTGTTTTAAACCCTCACCTTTTGCAACCTCTACATGCTTCTCAAGAATCTTTACATTTGTTGAAGGGAGATCTAGCATGCGATAGTCTGGATGGAATCTCAGGAAGTGCACGGGTGTTTCTGGGCCAAGGTTCTCTGCAATCCATCTAGCTAGCCTCCTTGCCTTCTCTAGATCATCACCATACCTAGGCACGACGAGATCCGTGATCTCAATGAATACCCCCTTCCTCTTCAGTTCAATTAGTGCATTAAATATTGGCTCAGTGTCGTAGACCATTGAAAACTTCCTTGCGAATTCTCTATCCCCGTGACCCTTAAGATCAACCGCCGCAGCATCAATGAATTTCACTACAATATCTATAGACTCATCGGTCATATAACCGTTTGTAACCATAGTATTGAATAGTCCATGCTTTTTAGCTATAGTACCAGTGTCGTAGGCGTATTCCAGGAATACTATAGGCTCATTGTAGGTGTACGTCATACCCTGAGCCCCATATGCAGTAGCAAGCCTTACTGCCAGATCCGGCGGTAGCTTCCATCCGGCTATAACCCTCCTCTGGCTTATATCCCAATTCTGGCAGAATTGGCACCCCCAACTGCACCCTGTAGTAGACATTGAGAAGACGAGAGAACCTGGATTGAAGTGATAGAGCGGCTTTTTCTCTATAGGATCGATCGCAACAGCTATAGCGAGTCCGTACGAAACGAGGTACAGCTTCCCTTCAAAGTTCCATCTAATTCCACAGAAGCCAAATTGTTCATCGAGTAATTTGCATCTCCTTGGACACGCCGTGCACTCCACTAACTTCTTCACGCTATCTATAACTCTATACAGTAGTGCTTCCCTAGGCAGCGTTCTCACCCTGAGTTTCATTATATCGATTGAACGACTTGTATACGCCTTACGGTGAAGGTCCATCTCCTGTGGAAAGATCTAGTAAAGGATATACTGATAGTAGGCATATAAATTTTACAACTAGAAGCTCAACACTAATCCCTAAAAAGGGGCAGTGCATTAAAAGCTTAATCTGCATACTAAAATCTGTACAGTGTAGCTGTTTAAGATCTACTGTTTGCTGTTGCTGCACCATATCCTAATTCATACTTCTTTGAACACAGAGCAATCAATGGAACAACCTCCTCACCGTGTCTAATCAACAGACCTTCTTCAGAAATTCCGTCGTAATAGTTTTTACACGTATTTGATTTCCTTCTCAGCCTCTCTCTATGCTGAATAGAATCTTTGTATAAGGCTGGGCAATAGTGGACTGCTATATTCAACTTTGCTGCAGATGCCCTTTCTACAGCCTCCATGGCGGTTTCCATGCTACCATGAACTGTTCTGCCATTACTTGAAAGTTTAAATCCTCTGAGGAGTATGTTATCAATGTTAGTTTCGCTCACCTCTAGCTCATTAATATTAACGAATTTTGCACCTATGGAGCTGGCAGTAGTGATGATCTTCCAAAGCATCTCCCTACTGCCTGGAAGCGCCGGCACCTCTATACCTACATCCATGGAGGTGTTATTCACTGTGTATTTAACTAATCTCCACACACTCTCACTCACAATATGGAATCTTATCTCGTCAAGACCAATCTTATCTAGATACTCTATGGCGCTTCTTGTCGCACCTAATCCTGAAGTATACAGATGGATGTGGAATCTGCTACCGATAGCGCTTTTAACCATCTCAATAATCTTGATAACTAGATCGTACCTCTGAAAGGGTTCCCCACCTGTTATTGATAGTCCCTCGGCCTGCACGAAGGAGATTTCATCCAGAACATCTTCTATTCTTTGGATACTCTCTTCATCAGCGTAGAGCGCTCTCATTTTCCTCCTCTCTACGCTTATTGGACAGTAGAAGCAGTTCACCCCACATACACCAGTTACAAACACCACTACCTTAGAACCCCTCATGCACAGCTGACAGCCTTTTGGCAGAGAACCGTACCACCATCCAATCACTTCATTGCCACATAAACTATGTACACAGTCCATACTCCTCCACTCTTCTTCTAAATAGTGAATTCTCCACACATAATTTATCTATAGCAGACTCCAGTTGCTCAAATTCGGGCAGCTCAATTTTTATAAAGAGGCCTGTGTGCCCCTCCTCGACCCTTCTACTCAAAGCTTCAACTCTATCCATAACACTAGCTAGAGAGATTCCGAGAACTCTAGCAATGTAACCCTCATTTCCAATGACGGGAAACTCCGTGTGTCCAAACTCTGTAGGTGCTATGAGCATGAGCCTCTTATCGACACCCATCACCCTCGCATTGGCTACAATATCCTCAAGGCCCACCATCCCGCTGAATCTATAGTACTCAACCTCCATGGGGCTGAGCTGCACTAAGGGAATCGATACGCATAGCTCTTCTAGGGCGTCGAGATAGACATATATCTTTGGAGTGTGCCTTGGGGTTGCCTGGACAATAGATACACTATATATGCTATATCCGTTCTTCTCAAGACAGTATGCAACAATACTGTTAGATTTGGAATCGAACACCACTATATCTACATCGCTATCCTCATCAACATCGCCTCTAGCAATGCTACCATGAGCAAATGCGTGTAGTACACCACACTTTTGCAGATCCGTAAGTACTTTCAGTGCCCTTCTCCTCTTCTCCATAAGGATGCTCCACCTCCTTCTATCATATCGCACCTCTCTTGAAAATCCAGTAAAGGACTGTGTGTTCATATACTGAACCCTCAATTAACACTCTGCAGCCTTTTGCATAATCACATCCAAAACTCCATCTTCAGTAAAGGTGCTGCGTAACTGAGTTTTAAATCTTACCATATATGTCATCTACATCCACATTCCTCCATTCAGCTCCAGCACCAGTGATGAGTCGTGAGCTCGAAGTCGATGCAATAATTCACATGATCCGCAGAGGTATTCAAAATGCATTTGTAGAGTCGTACAGCCGTTCATGTAGGATCTCACATTAGTAGGAGAGCTGGGACAGACATAGAATCTATATAGCAGTAGGGTCTGGGACGGCCAGCCCTTATTATGTGGTGATGTAACTGCAAAGTGGTAGACTAATTAGCTTAAAAATTTTATCGCATTCTCTCTATATCAAAACTCGCAGCCCTAATAGCGGTGGCTTGACGTGTGGGATGTGCTCCATATAATGATGCTATTCGTAGCCATTACCACGGTAGGCTACCTTCTATCTATGAATAGGGATTACGTGATTTCTAGATTCAGGATTAAGTTTACGTTGGGCGGTATTCTCCTCTTTATAGGAAAAGAGCATCAGCCAAAAAAAGCAGAGCCTATTGGAAGGGGGCTGCACATAATATTCATAGCTGTGGCTCTCCTTGGTATCTTCTTCTTCTATGCAGTTTTTCTTCCAGTTATCATTAATATGGTTAAATCCTTCATAGAGTTCGTCTCAGGTTACTCAGCCCTACCACCACAACCAACACTAGTTCCACTACCTCTACTATTTCAGTATAGAGAATTAGTAGCATATCTAGTTAGTGGAATTACTATTGGTGTAGTGGTTCA
>JANXEL010000007.1 GCA_025058535.1 Ignisphaera sp.
TCCATCCAACTACTCCTATTGCTATTACTAGTGTTACTGCTACTAGTATCACTACTGCTATTATTGGCTCTATTCCTCTATAGAGCTTCCTCACAGATCAACCCACCTACCACTCAACATTTCTTAACCAACTTATATATCATGTGGTTTAGCTAAAGCTAAACACTTCTACACCCTCAACCCAACTACGCTCTAACTGTCTATGGTTTGTTTGTGAGGTGGGGGTAAAAGTTTATTATTGCTGGTACTGCTTTTCCCTTTTTGTACTGGGTGTATCTGTAGTGCCTAGCTTGGCTGGAGGGTTGTCTGAGACTGTTGCTATAGTGGTTCTGGTGGGCCTTGCTGCATCGTTCTCCATAGCATTTATTGTGTACATACAGAGTGACTATGGTGTGAGGCATAGCCTGGCTCTTCTCCAAAGGGTTGTAGAGCTGGAGAGGATGAGTAGTGTAGTGAGGCTTGTTCACGCTACTGATGAATCGGCCCTCTACCTCTTTAAGAGGCTTGATGGTGGGAGTGGCATTGCGTTCTTTCTCGATGATGGGGATGAGTACATTGATTGTGCAGACGTTGTTAGAGAGGTGAGTGGTGGGGCTATAGTGCAGGTGCGTGAGTACGATGTTGGTGAGCTGCTGGTTGTCTCAAGAGATGGTGTCTACAGCTATAGACACTATGCAAGAGCGAGGGGATTTCCCGATAGAGGTAGGGTGAGGATATGTATACTGAATATTGAACGGAATGCAGTAGTGGCTCTAGCTCTTGCAAAACCTGCTGCACAGGGATACAATCTGACGACACTAGAGTCTCGTGGTCGTAGCTGGAGGCTGTATGGCTCACTGAGGCTTAGGATTGTGGGAGCAGGTGTGAACCACTATCTGTACATTGATGGCGCTGGCCACCCACTCAGAGTTGGGCAGAACATATGGATAGATGTTGATAGTAGGGTAGGTGTGCTGAAGCTCGATCAGCTGAAGCGTGTAGATTCCTTCAGCACATATGCTAAAGCTGTCTACATAGATGGTGCTCTGCTTGCCAGAAATGCAAATGTTGGTATATCCAGAGGGGTGGTGGTGGACATCGTGAGCTCAACGCTATCGATAGAGGTACAGCCAGAGCCTACAGGCTACATAAAGCTGAGCTACTACGGACAGCAGCCGCTCAGCATAGAGAGGAGTGAGGATGGCAGCTATGTAAGGGTGGTTGGATGGGCTGCAGACCGAGAGAGGGGGTTGAACATACAGATGGATCAGAGCCGCATGTATGCAGAGGGTGCTGCCCACACAGTATACATTGTCCAGAGGGGAGCTCCCAGAGCATTTCTACGTACAGTAAGACTGTACACAGTTGCAGTAGTGAATGGAGTGCCCTACCTGGTAGATGTCTACGAGTACAGATTTGGCACCAGCTGATCCCTTCAGCACTGCGAAATTTTTTAGCTAGTTTAGAGATCTCTGTTCAGA
>JANXEL010000022.1 GCA_025058535.1 Ignisphaera sp.
CTGTATGTATCCATCCAAAATCAAACATCTACCAAAATCTTCAAGATCAGCAATAATTATCTCTTGATACTTCGATCTTTTTATAGCATGAATCTGTCTAATCTTAGTAAGCATTAGGCTATTTCTACCTATACCCTGTATGACAACAACATATCCTAGCATAATAGTGCACCTAGGGCGTTTACAACATAAAATGGCCTCAAAATTTAAAATTTATTAACCGAAATCCGTAGGAAGAAAATCTAGAATGATGTGCACGCTAAATTCTGAAACGTGATGAGGGGCCAAAGCACTGAATTTGATATATGCATGATAATCAATGGGTACTTTATCAGAAGAAGTTTATTACTTAGTAAAAACGAGTAGAAAGGTGCTTTTAATGACTCACACTATTTAAAGCATCTTTATCTAAATTATAAAATTGGTGAATGGTGTTGGCACTAGAATTGCTTTTCAGTAGAATGATCAAGGGCTCGACCTCGTTGAAAAAGAATGATATCGCTGGAGGTGCGATTGAGGATAGAATTAAAAGGATAGAGGACGACATTGTATCGGTAGCCAACATATTAGCGAATATTATGTTAATAGGTAAGGAGAAAGGGAAGAGGTGTCTATTTTTTAGCTCCAGTGAAGGTATATGTAGATACTGGAGACTGGATATCGATATCCCTACTTTAAATTTAGCTAAAGGACAAGATGGTTACTATGTAAAGATTGTACAGCATCCCGAATTGTGTGCTGTGTGCTCATATTGGAGAGAAGGAGTATATAAGTAAATACCTAAGCTATTAAGACTACATTTAAAATCTAGATTAAGCTTATTAGCTTCTAATAGGATAATGAAAATCATGTAAAGCCTTGCAGAGTTTGGTAGAGATAGATATGATAGTTATTGCACTAGATCCACCTTCTAGTAGTAGTGCGTATGAATGGATTATTGAGAGAGTCGCAGCTCTAAGTGACATTGTTCAAGGATTCAAAATAGGTTTACCAGCCATCATAAGACTTGGTGCAAGTAAAGTGGGTAAAATCTTTAGAAACTACAGCGGGCTTCTAATTGCCGACTTAAAGCTGGCTGATATAGGTGATATTATGGCTCTTTCTGTAGAGATACTTCATGAACATGGATTCAATGCAGTTATAGCGCATAGTTTTATAGGCTTTTCCCAGGGACTGGATTTGCTTTCAGCAAAATGCAGGGAGCTTAACATAAAATTAATAACGGTAGTTTCAATGTCTCATTCGGGCTCTACAGAGTACATTGATAGACACATTTATGAATTCTTAGGCATAGCCCAACGTGTTAAAAGCTGGGGCATCATTGCACCTGCAACACGTCTAGAGATATTAAGGTATATTAGGAGAAATCTTGGGAACGACATTAAGATACTATCACCTGGTGTGGGGGTTCAAGGAATGGAGCCAGGCATGGCACTATGTAATGGTGCAGACTACGAAATTATTGGAAGGGCCATCACGTATTCACAAAATTTTAGGGAAGCAGCCTTTGGTATTATAGAAAGACAGAAAAGAAAGGTGGTTGAATGCAAAAAGTTGCAGTGGAGTTTTTAAAAAGAGGTATGATAAAGATTGGAAAGTTTAAGTTGACGTCAGGGCTGGAGAGCCCCTTTTACATTGATTTAAGAATGCTATATAGTCATCCTGAGCTACTGAAGATCATAATAGACGAAGTTCTACATAGATATGATATGTCGAGATATGATTGCATTGTAGGCATAGCTACTGCGGGAATAGCCTTCGCATCATTCTTAGCATGTAGACTCGGTAAACCTATGTCTTATGTTAGAATTGAACGAAAAGAACATGGGACTAAGGGCTTACTCGAAGGTGAAGTATCTAATAGGACTTGCATAATAGTAGATGATGTTGCAACAACAGGGGGCTCTATAGAACATGCATACAACATAATAAAAGAAGGAGGAGGTATACCATTAGCAGCCCTAGTCATCATCGACAGAGAGCAAGGAGCTCAACAAAAAATTGAGAAGCTTGGATTAGATTTCTATAAACTTTATACTGCATTAGAACTCTTCAGCGAACTCTATGAAAGTGGAATGATAAATTATAATGACTTTAAGAATATTATTGAATACCTAAAAACATTCAAAAAATAGATGTAAATGCTTTTATACTAAATTTTATCACACTCCTGTTGTAGGGCACTATGAAATATAAATTTCACCAAAGAGATGTAATATCAATACTGGATTTCGAACGTGATGAGCTAGAGTACCTATTCGAGACCACAGATAAAATCCTTGATAGCTACATTGATAAAAAGATGCATCTGCTAGACGGTAAAATAATTGCCCTAGCTTTCTTCGAACCATCCACTAGAACCAGGCTCAGCTTCGAAGTCGCAGCTAAGAAACTAGGTGCTGATGTAATCTCATTCACCAGTGAAGAATCGTTAAGCATTTCAAAAGGCGAGAATCTAGCGGATACCATAAGAATGCTTGACAACTATTCCGACCTTATAGTTATCAGGCATAGACTTGAAGGAGTAGCAAAATACGCGGCTGAAATTGCGGAAAAACCTGTAATAAATGCTGGTGACGGGAAGCAACACCATCCTACACAAGCCATGATAGATCTCTACACTGTGAGAAAACTGTTTGGAGCAATTGACGGGTTAACATACGGAATTCTGGGTGATCTCAGGTATGGAAGGGCTGCTACATCATTCATTTACGGACTCTCGATATTTAAACCAAAAAAATTGTATCTCATATCACCTGAAGCATTAAGGGTCAGAGAAGAGGTTTTGGAACTGCTTAAAAATAGGAATATAATGTATGAGGAGAAATATAATACTGAGGACGTAATTGATCAGCTTGATGTACTCTATGTTACAAGGATACAGAGGGAAAGATTCCCAGATCCAATGGAATATGAAAGGGTTAAAGGTTCCTACAGAGTTACACGTGAATTAGTTAAGCGCGGTAGAAGGGAGCTAAAAGTGCTTCATCCTCTACCTAAGGTTAATGAAATTGACTACAGTGTGGATGCATCGGAATACGCAGCATACTATATTCAAGCAAAATATGGTGTGCCTATAAGAATGTCTCTCCTCATACTCATTCTTGGTGGTGATAAACTCTGAGTGAAGAGAGTACTCTAGTAGTTTCAAAAATTAAAAATGGAACGGTGATAGACCATATACCGGCAGGGAGAGCACTAGATATACTGGCAGTCCTTGATATTAATGGAAAAGAAGGATACAGAATGGCCATACTAATGAATGTTGAGAGTAAAAAACTTGGAAAAAAGGACATAATAAAGATTGAAGGTAGGCTGCTTTCTGTTGAAGAGCTAAATATAATTTCACTAGTTGCTCCAAGAGCCACCATAAATATAATAGAGGATTTTGCAATCACTACCAAACATAGAGTTGAAACGCCAAACTATATTGAGGGGGTTTTGCGATGTCCTAATCCAACTTGCATAACAAATAAGCGTGGTGAACCTATAAAAACAAATTTAAAGACTATTTCAAAGGATACAATAAAGCTTAAATGTGAATATTGTGGATCTATCATAAAATTGAACGAGCTGCCAAAGTTAATAATTAAG